>CBDTUV010000122.1:0-8514 GCA_965363575.1 uncultured Pseudorhodobacter sp.
GAAGGAGATCAGAGATGACAAAACGCACCTCTGCCAAGTACAAAATTGACCGCCGCATGGGCGAAAACATCTGGGGCCGTCCAAAGTCGCCAGTGAACAAGCGTGAATATGGCCCAGGCCAGCACGGCCAGCGCCGCAAGAACAAACTCTCGGACTTTGGTACGCAGCTGCGCGCCAAGCAAAAGCTGAAGGGTTACTACGGCGATTTGACCGAAAAGCAATTCCGCAAGATCTATACCGAAGCGGAACGCGTTAAGGGCGACACTGGCGAAATGCTGGTAGGTCTGCTGGAGCGTCGTTTGGACGCTGTTGTGTACCGTGCGAAATTCGTGCCGACCGTGTTTGCGGCGCGCCAGTTCGTGAACCACGGCCACGTCACCGTAAACGGTCAGCGCGTGAACATCGCGTCTTACCGCGTCAAAGAAGGCGATCTGATCGCTGTGCGTGATCGTTCCAAGCAACTGGCCATCGTGCTGGAAGCTGTGGTTTTGGCTGAACGTGATGTGCCTGACTATATCGAAGTTGATCACTCCAAAATGACCGCGACATTTGTGCGCACCCCAACCTTGGGCGACGTGCCATATCCGGTTCAAATGGAACCAAACCTCGTGGTCGAATATTACGCCAAGAACTGATCTTGGCCGAAATCTGGCCTGCGTACTGTGGTCCAAACGAAACGCCGCCCTACCCTTGGGCGGCGTTTTGCGTTTGCAGGTCTGGTCAGCGCTAGATGAAGCCGCTAACAAGGCGCAGCACCGCGGGGGAGCGACAGTATGACGTCTGACATTCGGCCAAAGCCGGGCATTATGGATATTGCTTTGTACCAAGGCGGTGCGGCAACCATTGCAGGCAAAACCAACACCATTAAACTTTCCTCAAACGAGAACCCGTTTGGCCCGTCCGACAAGGCCAAAGAGGCTTTTTTGCGCTCGGTACATGCCTTGCACCGCTATCCTTCGACCGATCACGTCGCCTTGCGGGCGGCGATTGCCGAAATGCAGCACCTTGACGCGGACCGCGTTATTTGCGGCGTGGGCAGCGATGAGATTATCCATTTCCTGTGTCAGGCCTATGCCGGGCCGGGGGATGAGGTTCTGTTCACCGAGCACGGTTTTTTGATGTACCGCATTTCGGCCACTGCCGCTGGGGCCACGCCCGTTGAGGTGACTGAGCGTGAACGTACCACCGATGTCGAGGCCTTGCTGACGGCGTGTAATGAGCGCACGAAACTGGTCTTTATCGCCAATCCGAACAATCCCACCGGCACAATGATTTCTGCCGCCGAGGTGGCACGGCTGGCTGATGGTCTGCCGCCCCAAGCGATCTTGGTGCTGGACGGGGCTTACGCCGAATATGTCGAAGGGTATGATGGTGGGCTGGCGCTGATCGAATCCCGCGACAATGTGGTGATGACCCGCACGTTTTCCAAAATCTACGGGCTGGGTGGGTTACGAATTGGGTGGGGCTATGGTCCCACGGCAATTATTGACGTGTTGAACCGTATTCGCGGCCCGTTTAACCTGTCCAACACCCAGTTGGACGCGGCCGAGGCGGCGATGCGCGACCAAGACTATGTGACCCGCTGCCGGACCGATAATGCTCGCATGCGGGTTTGGTTGGCCGAGGCACTGGCCGAATTGGGTGTGCCGTCCGACACGTCGCTTGCCAATTTTGTGCTGGCCCGTTTTGCCAATGCCGCCGAGGCCGAGGCTTGCGATGATTATCTGCGCGACCAAGGCCTGATCGTGCGGCGTGTGGCGGGTTATAAACTGCCGCATTGCTTGCGCATCACCGTGGGCGATGAAAGCGCATGCCGCCGCGTGGCCCATGCCGTGGCGCAGTTCAAAGGCAAGCGCTAATGGCCGTGATCTATGAAAAAGTGGCGCTGATTGGCTTGGGCCTTATCGCCTCGTCGATGGCGCATGCGATGCGGCAACGGGGGCTTGTGAGCCGCGTTGTTGGCCATGCCAAATCGTCTGAGACGCGCGATGCGGCAATGGAACTTGGGTTTTGTGACGCGGTTTACGCCACAGCGGCCGAGGCGGTGCAGGATGCCGACCTCGTGGTGTTGGCCGTGCCGATTGGCGCGATGGACAGTCTTGCCGCGCAAATTGGCCCGCACCTGAAACCGGGTGCGACCGTGACCGATGTAGGCTCGGTCAAGCAGGCGGTGATTGATGCCGTGGCCCCGCATATGCCAAAGGGCGTGCATTTTATCCCCGGCCATCCCCTTGCAGGCACTGAGCATTCCGGCCCCCGCGCGGGCTTTGCCACGTTGTTTGAAAACCGCTGGTGGTTGCTGACACCACCCACCGATGCTGACCCCGCTGCTGTGACTCGCTTGCGTGGGCTGCTGCAGGCAATGGGCGCCAATGTCGATGAAATGGACGCGCCGCACCACGACCTTGTGCTGGCCGTTACCAGCCATACACCGCACCTTATCGCCTATACGATGGTGGGTGTGGCCGATGATTTGCGCCGCGTGACCGATAGCGAAGTGATCAAATATTCCGCAGCTGGCTTTCGCGATTTTACCCGTATTGCGGCAAGTGACCCTACCATGTGGCGCGATGTGTTCCTAACCAACAAAGACGCCACCTTGGAAATTTTGGGCCGGTTCACCGAGGAATTGTTCGCCCTGCAACGCGCCATCCGCAAAGGTGATGGCCCGCATTTGCACGCCTATTTCACCCGCACCCGCGCCATTCGCCGCAGCATCATTCAGGCGGGCCAAGATACCGAGGCCCCCGATTTTGGCCGTGGCGCGCGCGTGCCCCCGCCCAAACCCGAAGGGGATGCATGAGAGCGCTTGCCACCCTAGCCTTGATCGCCTGCTGTGTCGCCGGGCAGGCCTTGGCTGAGTTTTCGTTGGTGCGCCCGATGCCGCGCCCCAGCCTGATTGCGCCAGCACCTGTTCCAACTGATTTGCAAACTCCAGTGGCCGTTGTTGGTTCGCCAGGGCGTTCCATCCGGCCTATGCCGCGCCCTGCAACGATCATTGCGTCAGCACCTGCGCCTGCCCCGAAAAGGGGACTTTTTGGTACGCTGTTCGGGTCCAAAAAGGCCGTGGCCCGAAAGCCGGACGCGCAGGCCCCCAGAACCTATGGCAGCAGTTCAATCTGCAATGACCGCGCGATCCAGGGTACCGCGATCCCGACGATCCGAGGTGCGCAAAAAGGCTGTGGCATTGAAAATCCGGTGCGGATCACCGCAATTGATGGTGTCACGCTCAGCACGCCCGCGACCGTCGATTGTGACACGGCCCGCGCGCTTCGCAAATGGGTGACAAACAAGGTCAAACCCGCTTTTGGCCGCAATGAGGTGACCAAGCTGCACGTGGCCGCCCATTACGCCTGCCGCGGCCGCAACAATAAAAGCGGTGCCCGGATCAGCGAACATGGTCGCGGAAAAGCCATTGATATCGCAGGCTTTACGTTGGCAAACGGCACGGACCTCAACGTGCAACAGGATTACAAATCCAAGCGTGGCAAGGCGATCCGCAGGGCCCACAAAGGCGCATGTGGCATCTTTGGCACCACGCTTGGGCCGGGGTCTGATGGCTATCATGAGGATCATCTGCATTTTGACACCGCAAAATATCGCGGCGGGCCGTATTGCAAATAGTCACCACAACCGGGGGGCCGGCCCCACAGGCAGCGGCCCTATCAAGGTAAGCCCATTGGCAAACCGCAAGGGCAGTTCCAGCGTGTCAGGACCATCCGACTGCTTGGCCAAAAACTGCGCAGCCCGTTCCCAAGTCTTACGCTGATCGGGGGCCAAAACGCCGATGCTTTGCGCCACATCCAGCGCCACTTGCCAGTTTTCCAACCGCAAAAGCGCATCCCCTTCGGCAAATCCTGCGGCATCCGCCAGAACTTTGCCCGTGGCAGTCACCCCCATCGTGCCCCATTCGATCCGCAGGTCATCTAAATCCAATGCGGCAATCTGGGGCCGCGTTTCCAAGGCTTTGCGGTCAATCGGTGCGGTCAACCCGACATGCGCATCGACCCGGATCAAAGCGACCTGTGACGGCAATACGCCGCCAAACTGCGCCATCAAGGCGGCATCCGGCGTCAGATTGCCGATGTTCAGACCGATCTCATGCCAATTAACCCGGCTTTCATCCAGCCGCGTTGCAAATTGCACCGTCTCGGCGCGCACTGTCCAACCACGGTCCCCCACCGCCTCCAACGCCTCGCCCACCAGCGACAAACGGTCCAAGGGCAGCGATGGTTGCGGCTTGGCCACCACGCTGGCCTGCAACTTGGCCGCCCGGATCGTCATCGCCTCGGGCGGTAAAACCAGCCGTTGTTCGGGCGGAAAGGCCGCGATCACATGCCACGGCTTATAGCTCAGGCTTAGCACCTGAAAGAACGGCGCTTGCCAGTCAAACCCTGTGGCGGGGTCGCTGAAATGCGGGTCGGTCACGGTCAGATCAAAGCGGTTGGGAAAGCCCTGAACGGCCAAATCGCTATAGCTCGCCACTTTGCCATTGTCTTGCAACATGGCAAACCAACCCTTTGCGGCCGCCTCAAACCCACGCTCGCCCACAAACCAATACCCGCCCCAAAGGCAACCCAACAGCATCACAAACCCCGTCAACCACCGCATCAGGCCACCCCTTTTCATTCAGTCACAATTGCTGTTTACAAGGCTCGGCAACGGAGGGCCAGCAGATGCAAAAGCCACTTTGGGTTTTCGGGTACGGATCGCTGGTCTGGAACCCCGGTTTTCCTGTCGCCGAACAACGCGTCGCGCGGCTGATCGGCTGGCATCGCAGCTTTTGCATGCGTTCCATTCACCATCGCGGCACCGAAATCGACCCCGGCCTTGTCCTTGCGCTTGACCGCGCGGCAACTGCTTATTGCGCTGGCGTTGCCTTTCGCGTGATGGACGGGGCCGAGGACGCAACCCTCGCCGCTTTACGCGAACGCGAATTGATCTCCTCGGCCTATGTGGAGGAGTGGTTGCCCCTTTCGCTTGATGGTGGCGCAGAGGTGACCGCCCTGTGCTATGTCATTGACCCCGCACATGACCAATATTGCACCCTTGCGCTGGAAGATCAGGCACAAATCATCGCGCAAGCCATTGGCGGGCGTGGGGCTAATTGCGAATATCTTTTCAACACCGCAGCCCATCTTGCACAATTGGGCATTGGCGACGATGATCTGGAATGGCTTTCAAATCGTGTCAAAGGCTTGCACCGCCAGAATGTGAAATGATGGTTGGCACAATCACTTTGCGGGCTTAGGTTAAGCAAAACCAAATCAGAAGGGTCATTTGCGCCGAATGGACAAGACCACCGTCGAGGCAGAGTTGTCGTTTACCCACCCGATCCGTCAGATCGTTCTGATGCTGGGCGTGGTTTTGCTTGTCGCTATGGGCGGGTTTGTCGCTTGGGGGCAACTTTCGGGCGTGTTTCTGGCCAATATCTGGCTGAATGGCTTTATCGCGATGGTGTTTGTTCTTGGCGTCATTGCGTGCTTTTGGCAGGTGCTGCAACTTATGCAGTCGGTGCGCTGGATTCTTGGGTTCACGCAGCCTGACCCTTCGGTCGAACAGGTCAATGCGCCCCGGCTTTTGGCCCCACTCGCCGCTTTGCTGCGCAGCCGTGGCGCGCGGATGCAAATCTCGGCTTCTTCTTCGCGCTCTATCCTTGATTCCGTAGCGACCCGGATTGATGAGGCCCGCGACATAACCCGCTACCTTGTTAACCTGCTTATTTTTCTTGGTCTTTTGGGAACATTCTACGGTCTTGCTACCACGGTGCCGGCCGTTGTTGAAACCATCCGTAACCTTGCCCCGCAAGAGGGCGAGGATGCGATGCAGGTGTTTGAAAAGCTGATGGGAGGGCTAGAGGCGCAGCTTGGCGGTATGGGCACGGCGTTTTCATCGTCACTTTTGGGTCTTGCCGGATCGCTGGTTGTGGGGCTGTTGGAACTGTTTGCCAGCCACGGCCAAAACCGCTTTTACCGAGAGCTGGAGGAATGGCTGTCCTCAATCACCCGGCTTGGATTTTCCAGCGGCGATGGGGATGGCGGCGACATCTCGGGCCTTGGCGGGGTCATGGACCAAGTCGCGCGGCAGTTGGAAACCTTGCAAAACCTGTTTGTCCAGGCCGATGCGTCGCGCAGTTTGACCGATGAACGATTGGGCGGTTTGACCGAGGCGGTCAAGGATTTATCGGCCAAAGTGCAATCAGACAACCATATTCAGGATGAACTTGCCCAAATCGCCACGGTCCAAACCGGGCTTTTGACTCGTATCGCTGATGGCCAAGACAGCTTTGCCCCGGTTCTGGCCAAGGTGGCCGAAGACGGAATGGACGCAGAAAGCCGGATGCGCTTGCGGTCCATCGACGTACAATTACTGCGGATACTCGAGGAAATCTCAGCGGGGCGGCAAGAAAGCGTGTCCGATTTGCGTGCCGATATTGCCGGGTTGACCAATGCGATCCGTCAGCTTTCGCGCAACGCCTCAGGTCGGGGCTAGGCCATGGCGCTCAGTCGGCGCAACGGGCAAAAGATGAACGGCTCTATCTGGCCGGGTTTTGTCGATGCCATGACCGCCTTGCTTTTGGTGCTGATGTTTGTGCTGTCAATTTTCATGATTGTGCAATCGGTGCTGCGTGAAACGATTGACAACCAGGATCATGAATTGGATGCCTTGTCCGAACAGGTCGCAGGCCTTGCCGATGCCTTGGGCTTGGAACGCAACCGCGCTAACCGTTTGGCGGACGAAGTCGGTCAATTGGGCGCGAGCCTGACCGCGGCCCAAGCGGATGGCGCGGCCCAAGCAGCCCTTGCCGCGTCATTGTCAGGGCAACTTACCGCGCGACAGGCTGAGCTGGAGGCGGCAACCGCCAAGATCAGTAGTTTTGAGTCCCAAGTCGCAAGCCTTTTGGCTGACCGCGATGCCGCCCGTGGGCAGGTCGAAACTTTGACGGCAGCGGTGTCTGACCTCGAGGCCGCGCAAATCCGGGTGATTTCTGAACAAGAGGCTTTGAACCTAGCCCTTGCCCGTGCCCGCGAAGAGGTTGATGCGGCATCGGAAACCGCCCGCCTTGCCGCCGCCCGGCGTGAGGCATTGGATGCGATGGTAGCCGATCTAAAAACCAAAGTTACGGATGGAGAGGCAAGCCTAGCTGCGACCCTCGCCCGGCTTGCCGATGCCGAGGGTAAGGCCGAAAATTTGGACGCCGAGATGGCGGCCTTGGGCGCGCGGTTACAAGGGGTTGAAGAAAAGCTGACCGAAGAAGAAAAAGCGCGACTGGTTGATATGGCCGCAGCGGCGGCGTTGCGGGCCAAGCTTGCGGCCTCGGAAACGGAACTCACCGCCATGACCCTTGCCTTGGAAGAGCAACGCAAACGGGCTGAGGAAACTTTGACCATGCTTGCAGCAGCGCAGGCAGCGGCGACCCAATCGGGTCAAGAATTGACAGGAAAGGACGCCTTGTTGGCCACGGCCCGCGCGGCCTTGGCCGAAGAGCGGAGCCAGTCAGAAGAAAATGCCAGAAGGATGGCCTTGTTGAACGAACAAATAGCAGCGCTTCGCGGGCAATTGGGGGATTTGCAAGGGCTGCTTGATACGGCCACGGCCAAGGATCAGGCGGCGGATGTGCGGCTTGATACGCTGGGGGTCCAGCTGAACACGGCGCTGGCGCAGGTTGCGGCTGAGCAGAGAAAGCGGGCAGAATTGGAGGAGGCCGAGCGGAAACGACTAGAGGCCGAGACCAAGAAGCTGGAGAATTTCCGCTCTGAATTCTTTGGCCAGCTGCGCGAGGTTTTGGCCGGGCGGGACGGGGTTCGGATTGTAGGGGACCGGTTTGTCTTTTCGTCCGAAGTTCTGTTTCAGCCGGGATCGGCGGATTTGGCCCCCGAAGGACGGAGCCAAATTGCCGGGGTTGTGGCCACGCTGAAAGAGGTTTCGGGGCAGATCCCGGAGGGGATTGACTGGATCATCCGGGTGGACGGGCATACCGATAATGTGCCGCTTTCGGGGTTGGGTGCCTTTGCCGATAATTGGGAATTGAGCCAAGCCCGCGCCTTGTCTGTGGTTCGGTTTATGCAAAATGATTTGGGATTCCCGCCGGGGCGGATGGCGGCGACGGGATTTGGGGAATGGCAGCCTGTGGCGCTGGGAAATTCGGAAGGTGATCGGGCGCAAAATCGGCGGATTGAGTTAAAGCTGACAGAGCGGTGATGGATTTGTACGCGGGAGAATCGCGCGCGAACAAATCTTTAAGATGTTGATAAAAAGCGATATTCATAAATTTTTTAACCATATCTTAACCCGCGTTCGCGGACAGATTTAAGCGCTTTTTTTCAAATTGAAAAACTCGCTGTGGCGGGTTTTGGGCCGTTTTGGGGTGGGGGTGTGGTCGGGGTGGGTCGGATGACCCACGTATCGGCGAAAACTCACTTGATCGGGGAGGATAGAGAAAAGGCCCCCGCTTGCGCGCTAGGGGATGCACACATCGTCAGGTTTGGCTTTCCCTGTGCGCTTGACGAGTTT
>CBDTUV010000123.1:0-8485 GCA_965363575.1 uncultured Pseudorhodobacter sp.
TTCCCTCGTGTGTTTGTCAAAGGTGCTGCCCAACTGGTGAAGTCCAACTTGGGTATGACCCTGTAATCCACCCTAACGCGCCTGATTGCAACGAAGACTGAGGTGCGAAAGGGAAAGACGTGAATTGTGGTGCGTCAATGCCACAGTAAGGTTGGCGGTACCCGCTTTTGGGGGCCTGACTGGCCTATAATATACCGAATTCGGGGCTTTGGGTTCTGTTTCGAACCAGTGTTTTTTGCAAGCCTCTATATAGGAGTACGGAAAACAGAGGTTTAAAGCCAGCACTTTGCAGGCGGGCTGCAGCACCCAACTGTTGCGAATCTGTTGCGTTGAATCGTTTGATCGCGTGTTTGGCCACCCCCAACCAGGCCCGGCCATAAGGAACGGCCTTTGATCGTCCCATAAACGCAAAGGTTTGCGGTGTTAAACCCCTTGTTCTGCGGGGGGGTGTCAGTTAGACAAACATAACATCAATCGAGGGACGCATATGACCTTGCATCATCTGCTGCGCGTGACCGCGCTTGGGGCTGCCGTGACGACACTTACTGCTTGCGGCTTTGCAAGTGGCGATTCGGGGTTTGGATCGGGGCTTTTCGGGTCACGGGGGGCAAGTGCCACGCCGATGTCAGCCGAGCAGCAAGCCTTGGTGGATGCCGAAGATGAGGCACGGCGTGCCGCACCGGGGGCGAAACGTGAAGGCTCGATCTGGGATTTGTTCAACAATGCGGATGATCCGAACACGACCGTCAAGGTGAACAAGTACATCTGGAATGCCAGCTTGGATATTCTGAGCTTTTTGCCAGTGGAAACGGTTGATCCGTTCACAGGCGTGATCGTGACCGGTTATGGCACCCCGCCCGGTGGTGGACGTGCGTACCGCGCGACGGTCTATGTGCAAGACCCAGCGCTTGATGCCCGCAGCCTGAAAGTGTCGTTGCAGACCCGCGGTGGCGGATCGGTAAGCCGTGACACGCAGCGCGCCGTTGAGGATGCGATTTTGACGCGCGCCCGGCAGATGCGCATTCGGGACGGCAAGCTTTAAGGGCTGCCGCGCGGTTTTAGGTATTTTTGCCAAGATGAAGCCTATGGGGTCTCTGGACCTTGTGGGGTGTGTTGGGTTAACTGCGCGCAAGATTTGATCCCTGCCAGAGAGGCCCGCGCACATGCCCTATGAACCCGCCGTAATCGAGAAGCGTTGGCAAGAGGCCTGGGACGCGGCAGAGGTGTTTGCTGCGCGTCGTGACGCGGCCAAACCCAAGTATTATGTGTTGGAAATGTTCCCCTATCCGTCGGGGCGAATCCATATGGGGCATGTGCGCAACTATACCATGGGCGATGTGGTCGCGCGGTATAAGGCGGCGAGTGGGTTTTCGGTGCTGCATCCGATGGGGTGGGATGCCTTTGGCATGCCCGCCGAGAACGCCGCGATGGAACGCGGGGGGCATCCGAAAGACTGGACCTATGGCAATATCGCCGACATGCGGGGGCAGATGAAGCCTTTGGGCCTGTCGATTGACTGGAGCCGCGAGTTTGCGACCTGTGACCCCGAATATTACGGGCAGCAGCAGGCGATGTTTATCGACATGATGGAAAAGGGGTTGGTGTACCGCAAGAATGCTGTGGTGAACTGGGACCCGGTCGATATGACCGTTTTGGCCAATGAGCAGGTGATCGACGGCAAGGGCTGGCGGTCGGGTGCTGCGGTTGAACGGCGTGAGTTGACGCAGTGGTTTTTCAAGATCAGCGACTATTCGGGGGAATTGCTGGAGGCGCTGGATGGGTTGAAGGATTGGCCCGAGAAGGTGCGCTTGATGCAGGCGAACTGGATTGGGAAATCGCGCGGGTTGCAGTTTGCGTTTTCCACCGTGGGCGCGCCTGACGGGTTTGACCGGGTGGAGGTGTATACCACGCGGCCCGATACGTTGATGGGTGCCTCGTTTGTGGCGGTCAGCCCGGACCATCCTTTGGCCAAGCATCTGGAGCGGCATGACCCTGAGGTGGCAGCGTTTGTCGCCGAGTGTCGCAAAATCGGCACCAGCGAGGAGGCCTTGGAAAAGGCCGAGAAGCGCGGGTTGGATACCGGCGTGCGCGTGCGCCATCCGTTCGATACGGCGTGGGAGCTGCCGGTTTATATCGCCAACTTTGTGTTGATGGAGTACGGCACCGGCGCGATTTTCGGCTGCCCCGCCCATGACCAGCGCGATTTCGACTTTGCCACCAAGTATGACCTGCCCATTCCGCCCGTTTTTGTGCCGGAAGGGGACGAGGAAACGAAGCTGGCCGAGGCCTATGTGCCGCTGAAATCGGAAACCGTGCGCTATATTCGCGGCTTTGCCGGGGCCGAGGTACAGACCGGCGCCGATGCGGTGGATGCCGCCATTCAGTTTTGCGAATCAAAGGGCGTCGGGCATGGCGTGACCAATTACCGCCTGCGCGATTGGGGCGTGTCGCGGCAACGCTATTGGGGTTGCCCTATTCCGGTCATTCACTGCGCAGCCTGCGGCGTGGTGCCGGAAGCCAAGGAAAACCTGCCGATTGAGCTGCCTTATGACGTGACATTTGATATTCCCGGCAATCCGCTGGACCGTCACCCGACATGGCGCGATTGCAACTGCCCGAAATGTGGCGCGGCGGCGCGGCGCGAAACCGATACGATGGACACGTTTGTCGACAGTTCGTGGTACTACGCCCGCTTTACCGCACCCCATGCCGCCACGCCGACTGTGGCTGCGGATGCCGAGTATTGGATGAACGTTGACCAATATATCGGCGGGATTGAACATGCGATCCTCCACCTGCTGTATTCGCGGTTCTTTGCCCGTGCGATGCACAAAACCGGCCACCTACCTGCCAAGGCGATTGAACCGTTCAATGCGCTGTTCACCCAAGGCATGGTGACGCATGAAACCTATGCCACCAAGGGCGCAGATGGCCGCCCGGTTTGGCAAATGCCGGAAGATGTGGTGAAAACCGAATCCGGCGCGACCTTGCGCGATGGCACCCCGGTTGAGGTTGGGCCAATCATCAAAATGTCGAAGTCCAAGAAAAACGTCGTGGACCCGATGAATATTATCGCCACTTATGGTGCCGATACGGCGCGCTGGTTTGTGCTGTCGGACAGCCCGCCTGAGCGTGACGTGGAATGGACAGCCTCGGGGGCCGAGGCCACGGCGAAATTTCTGGGCCGGGTTTGGACCTTGTGTGACCGGATTGCCGAGATGCCGGAAGGTGCTGGGGACGGCGCGGGGACAGCTGACACGGATTTGCTGCGCGCCATGCACCACGCGATAGAGGATGTGACGCGTGGCGTCGAAAGCTTTGCCTTCAACAAGGCGATTGCCAAGCTGTATGAATTCACCAACACCTTGTCGAAATCCAAAGCAGGCAAGCCTGCGATGACGCAAGCGGTTCGGACCTTGGCGCAGTTGATGCAGCCTATGGTACCGCATTTGGCCGAGGAGATCTGGGCGCATCAGGGTGGTGCGGGTTTGGTGGCGCAGGCGGCATGGCCACAGGCCGATCCGGCCATGCTGGTGCAAGATACAGTGACCCTGCCGATCCAGATTAACGGCAAACGGCGCGGAGAAATCAGCGTTCCTGCCGATATGCCTGCATCCGAGGTTGAAAAGATTGTTTTGGCGGATGATGCTGTGGTTAAGTTCTTGGCGGGGCAGCCTGTGAAGAAATTGATCGTAGTGCCGGGGCGGATTGTGAATGTGGTTATCTAAACTGATATTGGTCTGTACAATGACCCTTGCCGCCTGCGGCTTTACCCCGATCTATGCGCCGGGGGGCAGCGGCAGCGCGTTGCAAAACACGGTGCTGGCCGCCGAACCGCGCGACAAGGCCGCGTTTGATTTGGTCGAACGGCTGGAAGAGCGGCTGGGACCATCCGACAACCCGAAATATGCGCTGACCTATAAAATAGCGCTGAACACGGTAGGTTTGGGCATTACGACCAATAACGCGACGACGCGCTATAACCTGAATGGTGTGGTGGACTGGGAATTGACGGATGTGATGACCCGCGCCCGATTGACCGGGGGCAAGGCCAAAAACTTTACCGCCTATTCCGCGACCGGGTCGAATGTGGCCGTATTGGCCGCGCAAGGGGATGCCGCACAGCGGTTGATGCGGATTATCGCGGACCAGATTGTCAGCCAGTTGTTGGCCACCTCGGGGGAATGGGCAGGGGCTGCGGCACCATGAGCCTGACCCCATGAATTTGAAAGGCCAGCAAGCGGCGAAATATTTGGCCGCCCCTGACCCGAAAAAGGCAGGCTTGCTGATTTTTGGCGCAGACCCGATGCGGGTGGCGTTAAAGCGGCAAGAGGCGATTTTGGCATTGGTAGGCCCGCAAGGTGAGGCGGAAATGCGCTTGACCCGCCTGCCCGCCGCCGAGTTGCGCAAGGATGCGGCGGCGTTGTCAGATGCGATTAGGTCATCGGGGTTTTTCCCCGGCCCGCGTGTGGCCTTTGTCGAGGACGCGACCGATGGTTTGGCCCCGATGCTGGCCGATAGCTTGCGCGAATGGCGGCCCGGTGATGCGGCGATTGTGGTGACGGCCGGCGCGCTGGCCGCAAAATCCCCTTTGAAAAAGGTGTTCGACGATTCTGGCGATGCCGTCTGCATCGGCCTTTATGATGAGCCGCCCAGCCGCGAAGAGATCGAGGCCGAGTTGAAACGTGCAGGGTTGGCTGCGATTTCCCCTGAGGCGATGACCGATTTGGGGGTGCTGGCGCGCGCGCTGGACCCCGGTGATTTCAGGCAAACGCTGGAAAAGATTGCGCTGTATCAGTGGGGCGTTTCCGATCCGCTTAGTTCAGCCGACGTTGCGGCCTGCGCGCCCGGCACGATAGAGGCAGAGGTGGATGATGTGATCCATGCTGTGGCCGAACGTGACCAGCGGCAGGTCGGCGCGCTGATGCGGCGGTTGGAAGGGCAAGGCGTAGCGCCTGTGACCCTGTGCATCGGGGCGATGCGGCATTTCAAGGCGCTGCACGGGGCGGCCACGGATTCGGGCGGGGCGGCGAATGGCATGGTGCGGATGCGCGTGTTTGGTCCGCGCCGCGACCGGATGTTGCGCCAACTTCAAGGGTGGCGTGTTCCCGTGTTGGAATGGGCGCTGGGCGAGTTATTGGAAACCGACCTGACCCTGCGATCGGCCAGCCGCGCGCCCGCCATGGCGGTGATGGAGCGCACGCTGATCCGCATTGCGATGATGCCGAAGTGACACGGTTGCGCCGCATCGCCCGTACGCTTGGCCCCGCCGTTGGCCCGCCGCGTCTGCGCGAGATGCTGCGCGCGTGCATTGGGGCCGGCATTGGCCTGACGCTGTGTTCGTTTTTGGTGCACCTGACGATGGCGCCGGTGACGGGTGTAGGCCCGGACCCAACCTTGTTTTTGATCGCCCCTTTGGGGGCCACCGCGATGCTGGCCTTTGCCGTGCCAAGCAGCCCTTTGGCGCAGCCGTGGTCGGCGCTGGTGGGAAATACGGCATCGGCAATCGTGGGCGTGACGGTGGTGCTGACCGTGACCGAGCCGTGGATCGCGCTGGGCCTGTCGGTGACGCTGGCGATGATCACGATGATGCTGTTGCGGGCCACGCATCCACCAGCGGCGGGGGTTGCGCTGGGGACGGTTTTAAGTGCGGATGCCGTGCGCGAGGTTGGGTTTTCCTATGCCTTTAGCCCTGTGCTTTTGGACACCGCCTTGCTGTTGATGGTGGCGGTTGTGTTTAACCGGATGACCGGGCGGGTCTATCCCTTTCGGCAACCACGGGAATACGCCCCCCGCCCCGTTGGCGACACAGGCTTGCGCCCCGTGATCGAATCCGCGGATTTGACCGCGATTTTGCAGCGTTTGAGACTGGATGCCAACATTGGTGCCGCCGACCTTGCCCGGCTGATTGACGCGGCACATGGGCTGGCGGCCGAGCATTTGTTTGACGGGACAACCACCGCGCAGATCATGGCGCGCGATTTGGTGACCGCGACGCCCGCGATGGCCGTCAGCCAGATTGCCGCGTTGTTTCGCCTGCACCAGATCCGCACCATTCCCGTTGTGGACGATAACGGGATGTTCCAAGGCCTTGTCACTGAGACCGATTTGGTGCGCACGCTGCATCAGCGCGACACCCCGGCGGATGGGGTGTTGCAACGCTTGTTGCGCGCCAGCCGCGAAGTGGCCGAGCCTGTCGCCGCCGAAGTGATGCAGCGCGCGATTGGCACGGTATCAGAGGAAACGTCTTTGGGCATTTTGATCGACCTTTTGGCCAAGGGGGAGCAGCAGGCGGTGCCGGTATTGGAGGGCGGTCGATTGGTTGGCCTTGTGACCCGCGCCGATTTGATCGCGGCTTTGGCCAAGGCGCATCAGGCGCAAGACCCAAACGATGAGGAGAAAACCGATGTATAAAGTGATTGGTGCCACCAAAACCCGTGCCGCGCGGGTGCTTTGGATGTTGGAAGAACTGGGCCAGCCGTTTGAGCATATCGCAGCCGCGCCCAGATCAGACGAGGCGCTGGCGGCCACACCGTCGGGCAAAGTGCCGGTCTTGTTGGTGGACGGAGCCCCGATCAGCGATTCGACCGCGATTATCCAGTTTCTGGCTGATAAGCATGGCGCTTTTACCCACCCCGCAGGCAGCTTGGCGCGGGCGCAGCAAGACAGTTTTACCCATCTTATCCTTGACGAATTTGACGCGGTTTTATGGACAGCGGCGCGACACAGCTTTGTCTTGCCACCCGAACAGCGCCTGCCCCAGATCAAAGACAGCCTGAAATGGGAGCTGGAGCGCAGCCAAAAGGCGCTGGTCGCCCGCATGGGAAATGGCCCTTATGTGATGGGCGATGATTTCACCGTGCCGGATATCATTTTGACCCATTGCCTTGGCTGGGCGGTTTCGGCCAAATTTGACATCACCGAGGATCGGCTGCGCCACTATGCCGAGCATGTCCGCGCGCGCCCCGCCTTTGCACGGGCGATGGCACGATGAGCGTTTATGATGACCTTTGTGCCGATTGCACAGCACTTGGTATTCGGCTGTTTACGGTAACGCTGCACGACCCCGCGCAGGCCTTGGTGCGGCGCGCGTTCAGTTCGGACCCTGTGGCCTATCCCGTTTCAGGCACCAAACCGCTGTCGGATGATGCATGGTCAGACCAAGTGATTGGGCGGGGCGAGGCATTTGTGGCAAACCATGACCGAGAGTTTGAAACCTTGTTTCCCGACCATGCGCAGATCGTGGCATTGGGTTGCCGGTCTTGTGCCAACTTGCCTATTATGCGTGATGGGCATGTGGTTGGCACCGCCAATCTGTTGGCCGAGGAAGGGCATTTCACGCCTGCACGGCTGGCCGCCTATACCGCGTTGATGGTCAAGCACCACGCGGGTTTGCTGGCCGAGATTGCCACGCGCCCACTGGGTTAGCCCGTTTTCATCACAGGCCACGTGTCGCCAAGCGGGGATGGGCGCGCAAAGCGGCGGATTGGGGTCGGCCATTTGGGCTTGCTCTTGTGAACCTAAGGCTTTCTTGTCAAAGAAAGCGTGAATGCAGCACAGGGCGAGGGTCGATTTTCATGCAAGAGATGCCAGAGTTTGTCACAAACCTGATTGAAACGCTGAAACCTTTTACCGATACGGCAACCGAATGGTTGGTCAGCCCTGCCGCTTGGTCGCAGTTTGCGGTGTTGGCGGTGGCGTTCATTCTGGCGGTTTTGCTGACGCGGCGCCTGCAGCCTACGATTACCAAATTCCTGACGCCTGCCGAAGGGTCCGAGGGGATATTGGCCCAAGCCCGCCTGTTCATTCTGGGCTTGTCGCCGCTGCTGATGCCCTTGATCGCCTATGCGCTGACGGCCGTGGGTGAAGAATTTACGCGGTCGTTGTTCGGGTCGGGCGCGGTGATTGCCTTTGGCAAGCGGGTGTTTTTGTTCATTGCCGTGCGGGCCTTGGTGCGCGACGCGCTGACCGACCCGTTTTTGCGGATGCTGGGGCGCTATGTGCTGATCCCTGTGGCAGCCCTTTATACGCTGGGCGCGCTTGACCCGTTGATGCTGCGGCTAAGTGAAACGATGATCGAGCTGGGCAATATCCGGTTTTCGGTGCTGTCGCTGATCCGCGGGCTGATTGCCGGCAGTTTGCTGTTTTGGCTGGGCGGTTGGTCGAACCGGCAAAGCGCGGACTATATCCAAAAGCAAAAAGAGCTGCGCCCGGCCACGCGGCAATTGGCGGTCAAAGCCGCCGAGATTGCGATTTTTGGCGGGGCGTTTTTGCTGTTGATGTCGATCATGGGGATCGATTTGACGGCGATTGCGGTTTTGGGGGGTGCCTTGGGTGTGGGCATCGGCCTTGGGTTGCAACAAATCGCGGCGAATTTCGTGTCGGGTGTGATCTTGTTGGTTGAAGGGCAGACCACCGTGGGCGATTACGTTGAGCTGGACGGGGGCGAGGCGGGAACGATTGTCAAAATGACCGCGCGGGCCTG
>CBDTUV010000124.1:0-8442 GCA_965363575.1 uncultured Pseudorhodobacter sp.
CCGCAAACCGTGCCGGTTTGCGGCGACCGCTCTGATTGGGGCAGCCCCGCACATCCCCCCGCCCCACCACTTTACCTGTTGAAAAATATCCCCGCCGGAGGCACCGCCCCCACAACCAACACAGCACCAACAAAAAGGGCTACAAGGCCTCAACCTCGCCGCCCCTTCTCATTTTACCAAAGCGCAGGTATCCCAACCCTTAGGCTGGGTCAGCAATCACATCTTGCCGCTGCTGCCCAAGGCCTTCGATCGCCAATTCAATCACATCGCCTGGCTTCAAATATTGCGGCGGTTTCATCCCCATCCCAACACCGGGCGGGGTGCCTGTCGAAATCACATCGCCGGGGTGCAAGGTCATGAACTGGCTCAGATACGACACCACATGCGCCACGCCGTAAACCATAGTCTTGGTAGACCCGTTTTGCATTTTCTTGCCGTTCACCGTCAACCACATGCTCAAGGATTGCGGGTCTGCCACCTCATCGCGCGTCACCAAATACGGACCAATCTGACCAAAGTTGTCACAAGACTTGCCCTTGGTCCATTGCCCCGCACGTTCAGTCTGAAACGCCCGCTCGGATACATCGTTTGACACGCAATAGCCTGCAACATGGGCCATCGCATCCGCCTCAGACACATATTTGCACTTGGTCCCGATGATCACCCCCAGTTCCACCTCCCAGTCGGTCTTGTTCGACCCACGCGGGATGATTACTGGGTCATTCGGCCCACAAATCGCACTGGTGGCTTTCATAAAGATTACAGGCTCGGGCGGCACCGCCATCCCGCTTTCAGCAGCGTGGTCGGCATAATTCAAACCTATGCAAATGAACTTGCCGGTCCCCGCCACACAAGCGCCAAGGCGTGTTCCCGTAGCCACCACGGGCAGCGACATCGGGTCCACCAAGGCCAGCTTGGCCAGCGCCGCATCCGTCAGCGCCGCCCCACCAATGTCAGCCACATGGCCCGACAAATCGCGCATGCTGCCATCCGCTGCCAAAATTCCCGGTTTTTCCTGACCCAAAGGGCCGTGACGCAAAAGTTTCATCGTGTTTCCTCTCTCTTAAACATTCGACCAACCGCCATCGATCACATGGGCCGCGCCCGTGGTCAGGCTGCTGTCATCCGATGCCAGATAGACCACCAGATTGGCAATCTCATCCGGCGTCCCCATCCGGCCCATCGGTTGGCGCGTCATAAAGGCTGCGCGCCCGGCAGCATAATCCCCGCCGCCCAAATCACGCATCCGCTGTTCCAGTGATGGGCTGTCAATCGTACCGGGGCAAATCGCGTTGCAGCGAATGCCCATGGTAATGAAATCGGCCGCAATCGCCTTGGTCATCCCAATCACCGCTGCCTTTGTCGCACCGTACACAAAGCGGTTGGGGGCCGCGATAATCGAGGACGCCACCGATGACATGTTGATAATCGACCCACCGCCCTTGGCCAGCATGCCGGGCAAAAACGCCCGTGTCACGCGGTACATCGCGGTCATGTTCAAATCGACGCTAAAGGCCCACTGATCCTCATCACAATCCAAAATCGTGCCATGTGCCACAAAGCCTGCGCAGTTGAACAGCACATCCACCGTACCAACCTTCGCCGCCATCGCCTTGACCGCCGCCGGGTCGCGCACATCAAGCAGATGCGTCTCAACCCCCTCGGCTTTCAGGCTCGCCAGCGTTTCAGGGTTGATATCGGTCGCAACCACCTGCGCCCCTTCGCGTACCATGGCAAGGACTGCGGCCCGCCCGATACCTTGCCCTGCGGCCGTCACAAAGGCCCGTTTGCCTGAAAGTCTGCCCATAATGCGCTCTCCCCAAATCCGACCGCCAAAGCGGTACCATACCAGATTATAAGGGCCATTGTTTTGCAGCCTGTGTCAACAGCCCCCAAGACGTTCACCTGAAAACCAGTACGAAAATCAGGCCTGCGTTTCAGGGTCCGCCACTAAATCCATCGCCAATCGCAGCGCACCGTCCAAGGCTTGCCCTTGCGGGGCGACAATCGCCGCCTGCACTGCTTTGGGCAAATAAGGCGCGTAATGCGGCCCCACCCCACCCGTCAGGCACAATACCTGCGGCGGCGCAAAACCCAACACACCCAGCGCGCGGGTCAAATAAGCAGCACCCGCTTGCATCAAGCCGATACCAACCGCATCACCCTGTTCGGCGGCGGCAATAATCTGTGGCGCAAAGCCTGCATAATCCGCTGGGCGGGCCGTGCTGGCAAAAGCCACAAGCCTGCGCGGGTCACGATCAAAGCCTGAGAAACATGCCTCGATCAGCGCGCTAAACGGCTCTATCCCGTCTTGCGCCAGCATTACCTTTTGCAGCAGCAACCGCCCCAGCCAAGCGCCTGATGCATCATCCGACAAGGCCAAGCCCCAGCCACCAATCCGAGAAACCGCACCTTTGCGCTGCGCTGCAATGATCGTCCCGGTGCCCAAACCCAGCAAAACCCCGTCCGCAGCACCCAAAGCACCGGCCAGCGCAATCACGCGGTCTTCGGTCACATTGATCTGCGCAAAGGGAAATTCCGCCGCCACACGCGCAGCATCTTGCGGCGATTGCACGCCAGCCAACCCAAAATGCGCAACCCCGCGCAGCACATCCGCTTGGCTCAAATCCAGTTGCCCGCAAGCCATGCCCAGCGCGTCTTGCAAACTTGCAATCGCAAGGCCGAAATCGGAGGTGACATTGGCAGGCCCGCCCGTCCCTTGCGCCAAAACACGGCCTTGCGCATCGGCAATCACCAGCCTGCACCCCGTACCACCACCGTCGCAACCTATCACAAAAGGCGGTGTTTCGCGCATAGCATTACCCATCGACAGACCGCCCAAAACGGGGCGCAAACCCCATGCCCAAAGATCCAGAGCTTACTTGGACTTGCCTTCCAAGGCGGACAGGCGCGCCGACAGCACCTCATTCTCTTCGCGGGCTTTTTGGGCCATTGCACGCACGGCATCAAACTCTTCGCGCGTCACGAAATCACGGCTGGCCAACCAGCGGTCAACCATGCTGCTCATCGCGGTTTCGGCCTCGGTCTTGGCGCCTTGGGCCACGCCCATCGCATTGGTCATCAGCTGCGACATATCGTCAAAAAACTTGTTGCGGGTCTGCATGTTCGTCTCCTTGGTGGTGCCTAAGGCTTGGTTCAGCCTTGGACCGTCCTCTAATCCATACGCCTTATATGGCGGTCCATTGCCACGGGGGCAAGCGGGTGCGGCGAATTGGTTGACATCCCCACAGCGCCACCCGACAACCCATTCAGCACCAAAGCCCCATGAAGGACATCGCAATGCAAGGCTATATCGCCTTTCCAAATCTCTCGCCCGAGCTGTTCTCGATCAACATTGGCGGCTTGACCTTTGCCCTGCGTTGGTACGCACTGGCCTATATCGCAGGGCTGCTTATAGGCTGGCGGTTGGTTTTGAACGCGATTTCCACGCGCAGGCTGTGGGCCGACGGCGCCCCAATGACTGCCGATCAGGTAGAACGCCTGCTGACATGGGTCATCGTCGGGGTCATTTTAGGCGGGCGGCTTGGCTTTGTGCTGTTCTATCAGCCGGGCTATTACTTGTCCCATCCCCTAGAGGTGCTGAAGGTCTGGCAAGGCGGCATGTCCTTTCACGGTGGCTTCCTCGGCGTGATTCTGGCCTCATATCTGTTCTTTCGTGGCGAAAAGATCCCGCTTTTGCCTGCCGCCGATTTGCTTGCCCTCGCCGCCCCCCCCGGCATTTTGCTGGGTCGTATTGCAAACTTTATCAACGCAGAACTCTGGGGCCGCCCCACGCAGATGCCTTGGGGCGTGGCCTTTCCCGGTGATGCGGCTGAATATTGCCCCGATGTGCTGGGCGTCTGCGCCCGCCACCCCAGCCAGTTGTATGAGGCTGGGCTAGAAGGCTTGGCTTTGGGAACCGTCCTTTTGTGGCTGGTCTACCGCCGCAATTGGCTGCACAAACCGGGCCAGATCATGGGTGTTTTCTTTGCAGGCTACGGTACCGCGCGGTTTTTTGTCGAATTTTTCCGCCAACCCGACGCGCAGTTTGTCACTGACGGCAACCCGCTGGGCCTTGCCTTTCACTTGGGCGGTTATGGGCTGACAATGGGGCAAACCCTGTCCTTGCCGATGATCGTGGTTGGCCTCTCGGTGATCTGGTGGGCGCGTCGTGCCAAGCCCTGAGACACCCCTTGAAACCCTACTGAAAACCCAAATCGCGGCCACAGGTCCAATCCCCTTGGCCGACTATATGGCGACCTGCCTGCTCCACCCCGAACATGGCTATTACACCACCCGCGATCCGTTGGGCCGGGGGGGTGACTTCATAACCTCGCCTGAAATCAGCCAGATGTTCGGCGAGCTTTTGGGCCTGTGCTTGGCCCAAGCCTGGGTGGACCAAGGCGCACCCACGCCCTTTATCCTTGCCGAACTTGGTCCCGGTCGTGGCACCCTTATGGCCGACCTGCTGCGCGCCACCCGCGCTGTTCCGGGTTTTCACGCCGCAGCCCAAATTCATTTGATTGAAGCCTCCCCCAGCCTGCGCGCCGTTCAACAAAAAACCCTTGCTGCCCATCCCGCGACTTGGGCGCAAACCGTGGAAGACCTGCCAAACGACTTGTCTTTATACCTGATTGCCAACGAATTCTTTGATGCCTTGCCGGTTCGCCAATTCACCCGTCACAGCGATGGCTGGTGCGAAACGATTATAGGTGTGGCCAACGGCGCACTGGTCAAAGGCTATGCCGCCCCCACCCAAAACCATGATCTGGCCCATCGCCTGGGCGACACGAGCCCCGGCGATGTGGTCGAAACCCGCCCCGATGCCGACCCCATTATGGCCCGGATCGGCACCCAAATATCAGCGCAGGGCGGTGCGGGTTTGATCATCGACTATGGCAACTGGCGCTCCAAAGGGGACACGCTACAAGCGATGCGCGACCATGCCTTTGCGAACCCCTTTGCCGCCCCCGGTACAGCCGACCTGACCGCCCATGTGGATTTTGAAGCATTGGCCAAAGCCGCCTCCCCCGCCCGCGTCACGGGTCTGACCGACCAAGGCGCGTTGCTGGCGCGGCTTGGTATCGGCGCGCGCGCCGAACGCCTATCACGCAACCTAAGCGGTACTGCGCTGGAAAATCACCTCACCGCCACACAACGCTTGACCCGGCCCGAGGAAATGGGAAGCTTGTTCAAAGCGCTTGCCATCTACCCACCCAATCGACCAGCGCCACCGGGGTTTGACTGACATGATCGAAATCATCACTTCTGACCGGCTGCCCCCGCTGTCACACGGGTTCTTTACCCGTAAAGGTGGGGCATCTTCGGGCATCTTCCAAGGGCTGAACTGCGGCCCCGGCAGCACCGATCTGACCGATGCCGTGGCAATCAACCGCGCGCGCGTGGCGGCAGCGCTGGATGTGGCGCCAGATCACCTGCAAACCGTGCATCAAACCCATTCCGCCGATGTTGTCACCCTGACAGCACCTTTGGATATCCGCCCGCGCGCCGATGCCATGGTCACCGCCACGCCCGGCATCGCCTTGGGCATCCTGACCGCCGATTGCCAACCCGTGCTGTTTGCCGACCTGACCGCCGGTGTTATAGGCGCCGCCCATGCCGGTTGGCGCGGTGTCAAAGATGGCGTGCTAGAGGCCACATTGGGCGCGATGGAGGCGTTGGGGGCCACCCGCGCAAGCACAGTGGCCGTCATCGGCCCGTGCATTTCCCAAGCCGCGTATGAGGTGGGACCGGAGTTTGTCGAAAGCTTCCTTGACGACGACCCCGACCACGCCCGCTTTTTTGCCGCGGGCAAAGGTGACCGTGCGCTGTTTGATCTGCCCGCCTTCGGCCTTGCCCGTCTGCGTGCCGCAGGCGTGGGCCATGCGGAATGGACCCGCCACTGCACTTATTCCGATCCTGATCGATTCTTCTCATATCGTCGCACCACCCATCTTGGTGAGGCCGATTATGGTCGCCTCATCTCGGTGATCCGGCTCTGATTTGGGCGCAATGGCGGCATATCTCGCCGCTTTTTCGCCGTAAATCCGGAAACAATTACACCTTCATTCCTCATATTGTCGCCAATACCCTGCGTGTTTCCCTTATTTTATGGGACATTCGGGTTAGGGCAGTTCTGCCATATTTCCCGCGGCACCCCGCCCCAAAAATTTTAGAAAAAAGGGAATCATGCCAAAGACTGGCCCCATTGCACCTGCATATTGACCTCAACGAATGCAAAACAGCGCAATGCGCAAATGGATAAAAGCAGGAGCAGATCATGACAAAACGCCGTTGGTTGAAATCCATCATCACCGCCAGCCAAGAGCAGACCCCTGCCATGCCGTTTCAGCGGGGCAATCGCCGCAAGCCAGCCGCGTTCAAAACGCCCGTAGCGCCCCAAACCGCTCCGCGCGCAATGGCTACACGCTAAAGCGTAGCGAGCCATCGCCACAAACAACCATTGCGAATCGCAATCTGGGCCCTCGCGGCCCTTTTTGCGTCATAATTCAGCCACATTCGGCCCAATATCGGCAACAATACAACTGATCCCTTGCGACTGTTTTCAAAGACACATGGAATCGTGATTAAACTTTGACAGACCGCCTCAATTCAGCCATCTTCTCCTTGTGACGCGGTAAAAGGTGTCGCGACACGGAGGTTCGGGCGGCAAGCGCGGTAAGACCACAGGGCGAACGGGCCCAGGGCACCCTTCCCGTCAAAACGGCCAGGTTTCAAAAAGCGCGGCCCTGATATGCTCCTCTGGCATATCGCAAAGGGGCCGCCGCTTTTGTTTTAAAACCCAGTTTAAGCAAAAAAGCCCGCATCACAGCAGGCCTTTTCCGCATAATTTTACTCAAATCCTCACAGCCGCAAACCGGCTCAGGCGTTGCGGTTCAACCGCGCTTCCAACACCTCAAACGGCACACCCGGCTCATCCTTGGCACCCCGGATCACAAGGCTGGTTTTCACGCTGGCCACATTATCAGCCTTCAACAAATCGCCGGTCAAAAAGCTTTGAAAGGTCGACAGATCCGGCGCCACGCATTTCAAAATGAAATCAATCTCACCATTCAGCATGTGACACTCGCGCACCAAGGGCCACGCCCGGCAGCGCCCTTCAAAGGCCGACAAATCGCCTTCGGCTTGCGAATGCAGACGCACCATCGCGAACACTTGCACCTCAAACCCCATTTCGCGCGCATCAATATCGGCGTGATAGCCCTTGATATACCCAGCCTCTTCCAGCGTGCGCACCCGCCGCAAACACGGCGGCGCCGAAATTCCCACACGTTTGGCCAATTCCACATTGGTCATCCGGCCATCTGCCTGCAATTCCGCAAGGATCTGGCGGTCGATCGGATCGAGTTTAGAGCCAGCCATGCGTGTATTCCCTGTAAAATGCAGTGTTGCGTGCCGGACCTTATGTTTTCCGCCCGGTTTGCGCAATATTGTTTCAACACCGCGCAACATTTTGTCATCGCCGTACTTTCCCCGGCTGCGGCAGCATAAGGGGTTTTCGCCCCTGCCCACAGCGCCTATATGAAAGGCACAACATTTCCTTGGGGGCATTATGGCCGAGACACGTCACAGCAAAATCCTGATCATCGGCTCCGGCCCTGCGGGCTATACTGCCGCCGTTTACGCGGCGCGCGCGATGACTAGTCCAATTTTGGTCCAAGGCCTGCAACCCGGCGGCCAGTTGACCATCACGACCGAGGTCGAAAATTGGCCCGGCGACACCCAAGTTCAAGGCCCCGATCTGATGGTGCGGATGGAAGAGCATGCAAAGGCGACGGGGGCCGAGGTGATCTCGGACTATATCTCCAGCCTTGATCTGTCCAAGCGCCCTTTCACGGCCCAAGCCGACAGCGGCACCACCTACACCGCCGACGCCGTGATCTTGGCCACCGGCGCCCAAGCCAAATGGCTGGGCCTGCCGTCCGAAGAAAAATTCAAAGGCTTTGGTGTGTCCGCCTGCGCCACCTGCGACGGGTTCTTTTACCGCGGAAAAGAGGTCGTGGTGATCGGTGGTGGCAACACCGCAGTCGAAGAGGCGCTGTTTCTTACCAACTTCGCCACCAAAGTTACGCTAGTCCACCGCCGCGACAGCCTGCGCGCCGAAAAGATCATGCAAGACCGGTTGTTCAAGCACCCCAAGATCGAAGTCCTGTGGAACCACTCGGTCGAGGAAGTGTTGGGCGACACGGCACCCTTGGGCGTCACCGCCGTGCGCGCCAAGCATGTGGAAACAGGCGAAATTACAGACATCCCTTGCGCCGGCTTTTTTGTCGCCATCGGACACGCGCCTGCCTCCGAATTGGTCAAGGAGCAGTTGGAATTGCACAACGGCGCCTATGTAAAGGTCAAACCCGGCTCGACCCATACCTCAATTCCCGGTGTCTTTGCGGCAGGCGATCTGACCGACCATATCTACCGCCA
>CBDTUV010000125.1:0-8425 GCA_965363575.1 uncultured Pseudorhodobacter sp.
TGGTGTTTGCCGAACCTTTTACGGTCTGGCACAAAATCGCCTTTCCGTTGATCTGGATCGCCTTGGCGGTCTATTCGATTGAGGCGCTGTGGCGCGAGACATCCTTGCGCAGCGCCAACCGCAAAGCGGCGGCATCGGTGACGACTGCGACCTAGCCAGCCTTGGAACTGTATTTTGCGCAAAAAAGGTTGCTTTACGCCGGGATATCAGGGTTCTTGGAGTAACAGAGATGTGCGGGCAAGGGCAGGGACGATTGATGCTGGGATGGAAGGGTGCAAGGGCCAAGGCGGCGTCTATCGTGGGCGGAGGCGCGGTTGCGGTGGCTCTGGCGGTGGTGATTTTGTATCTGATACCAGCACAAGCCCCTGTTGTGGATGCAGTCCCCGAGCCGGTAGCGCGTGTTGCCCCTAAGGGGTTGGACGCAGCGCCGCAGGGTGTGCCAGAGCCTTTGGGTGTAGCCGAGACTGCGCCGCCAACCTCCTCAGCGCCCTTGGTGACGCCTGCGCCCGGCGGTCCGGTATTTGACTTGGTTCGGATTGAAAAAGACGGGTCTGCCTTGATCGCCGGGATGGCCGCACCCAACTCATCGGTTTCGGTTCTGGTGGACAGCGAAGTGGTGGCGACCGTGGTGGCAGATGGGTCAGGAAGCTTTGCGGCCTTATTTGATCTCGTCCCCAGCAATCAACCCCGGTTGATCACCTTGCGTATGCGCTTGGTCGATGGGCATGAGGTTGCATCGGCCGAGCAGGTGATCTTGTCGCCCGAAGATGTGGTGCCGCCTGTGGATGTTTCGGCCGACATTGCCCCGATCGCGCCCGTGCCTGACAGCGCGGGGGCCGAGGTTGTGGCCCCCGAGGTGGTGATGTCCGAGGTTGCTGTTACCGATGTTGTCGTCCCCGAAGTGGCCGCGTCTGCGCCTGCGGCCATTTTGCTGGGGCCAGAGGGGGTGAAGGTTTTGCAAGGGTCGGCGGTTGCCGTCGTGTCGGATCCGGTTGCGCCGGGGTCTTTGGCTGTCGGGTCTGTAACGCTTGTTCCCGTGACAATCGATGCGATTTCCTATGATGCGGCGGGAGCCGTTCTATTGGCAGGGCGGGGCACAGCGGGGGCTGTGGTGCGCTTGTATCTGAACGATGCGTTTTTGACCGATTTTGGCGTGGCGGCGGATGGGGGCTGGGGCGGGGTTTTGCCTTCGGTTGCCCCCGGCCTTCACACGCTGCGTGCAGATCAGGTCAGGGCAGATGGCAAAGTGACCGCGCGGTTTGAAACCCCGTTTCAGCGCGAAACGCGTGACAGGCTGGCGGCTTTGACAGCACCTTCCCAAAGCCCTGCACCCGTTTCAATCCCCGAGGCGCAACAGGTCGCACCACGAGCGCAACCGCTTGATACAGCGCCGGATTTGGCGAACCCTATAGCGGACGCGCGCCTTGGCACCGCCCCGCAGACCAAATTGACCGCTGCCCCAACACAGACCCTGCCACCAAGTGGGGGCGGGGCGGACGGCGTCGCACCGAACGCGCCAGTAATCGCGACAGCCGCGGGCGAACCCGAAACATTTACCCAACCGTCCCCACAAACCGCCACGGTGGCACCTGTTACGGTTACGGTGCAGCCCGGCTTTACCCTTTGGGCCATTGCACGGGATCAATTTGGCGATGGGATCCGCTATGTGCAGGTCTATGAGGCCAACAAAGACCGCATTCGCGACCCTAACCTTATCTATCCCGGTCAGGTATTCACCTTGCCTGTGCCAAGCGGTGATCCGGCCCGCTAAGTGGGTGGGCCGGAAATGCCCCGGCCCCTCTGGCCATTGCCTGCGCCGCGCAGTAGGTAGTGCCCCAGACAGATGAGGGACCGTATGCGCAGGATTACCCGTACCGCCACCAGTGCCGATGCCCACAAAGGTGAAGCACCGGCCATGCAGACCATTCGCCGGGTAATTCCCTACCTTTGGCCCGCCGACGCGCCTTGGGTGCGCCGCCGTGTGGTGATTGCGCTTATCCTTTTGGTCTGTGCCAAGGTGATTTCGGTGTCGACCCCGTTTTTCTACAAGGCGGCGGTGGACGCCTTGGCAGGCGAGTCGCGTGATGAAACGCTTTTGTTGATGCTGGGGGCGGTGGGCTTAACGATTGCCTATGGCATTGCCCGGCTCAGTTCCGTGGCCTTTGGCGAATTGCGCGATGCGGTGTTTGTGCGGGTGGGCCAACGCGCGCTGCGCAAGCTGGCGATTGAAACGTTTACCCATATTCACCGCCTGTCCATGCGCTATCACATCGGCCGCAAAACCGGGGGGTTAAGCCGGATTATCGAGCGTGGCGTGAAAGGCGTGGACTTTTTGCTGCGCTTTATGCTGTTTTCGATCGGGCCGTTGATCTTGGAATTGTCGATGGTGGCCGTGCTGTTTGCGGTGCTGTTTGGCTGGCAATATATGGTGGTCGTCGTGGTCACCATCGCGCTTTATGTGATGTTCACCTTTAAGGTTACCGAGTGGCGCGTGAAAATCCGTCGCCAGATGAATGACCAAGACACCGATGCCAACCAAAAGGCCATCGACAGCCTGCTGAACTTTGAAACCGTGAAATATTTCGGGGCTGAACTGCGTGAGGCCGAGCGCTATGACGGCGCGATGCAGCAATATGAGGTGATGGCGGTCAAGACCGGGCAAAGCCTGTCGTTCCTGAACTTTGGCCAATCGCTGATTATCACGGTGGGGCTGGTGCTGGTTATGGCTATGGCTGCGACCGGCGTGCAGCAAGGTATTCTGACCGTGGGCGATTTCGTGATGGTCAACGCCTATATGATCCAGATCACCATGCCGTTGAACTTTTTGGGCACGGTCTACCGCGAAATTCGTCAAGCGCTGGTGGATATGGGCGAGATGTTTGGCCTGCTTGGCCAGCCCGCCGAAGTGGTGGATAAACCCGACGCTGTCGAATTGCAGGTCAAAGGCGGCGAGGTTGTGTTTGACAATGTGGTGTTCGCCTATGACACCGAGCGTCCGATCTTGAAGGGCGTTTCCTTTACCGTGGCACCGGGTCAGCGCATCGCCCTTGTTGGCCCGTCAGGGTCGGGAAAATCGACCGTAGGGCGCTTGTTGTTTCGGTTTTACGATGTGGTGGGCGGGGCTGTGCGGATTGATGGCCAAGACCTGCGCGACATTACCCAAGACAGCCTGCACGCCCAAATCGGCGTGGTGCCGCAAGATACGGTGCTGTTTAACGACACCGTGCGCTATAACATCGCCTACGGTCGTCCCAATGCATCCGAGGCCGAGGTGATTGCGGCGGCGCGCGCGGCCAAGATCCATGATTTCATCCTGTCCTTGCCGGATGGCTATGAAACCACGGTGGGCGAGCGCGGGTTGAAGCTGTCGGGCGGTGAAAAGCAGCGGGTGGGGATTGCCCGGACCTTGCTGAAAAACCCGCCGATCTTGCTGTTGGATGAGGCGACTTCGGCGCTGGATACGCAGACCGAGCGCGATATTCAGGACAGCCTTTTGGCCATGGGCGAAGGGCGGTCTGTGATCACCATCGCGCACCGTCTTTCGACCATTTCCGATGCCGACCAGATTATTGTGCTGGAGGCGGGGTTGATTGTCGAGCAAGGCACCCATGACCAGCTTTTGGCCAATAATGGCCGCTATGCTGCGATGTGGGCGCGCCAATCGTCCGAGGAAGAAGACGCGGAAGGCAAAGCAAAGGCGGGGTAAAGCCTTTGGCCCAAGGCCTTAGCGGATAGCCGGGTTTAGGGTAATGTCGCCGGGCATCAGCCCTTGGGCGCCGATGACATTGGCGATGACCACGCTGTTGAACAAAACATGCTCGCCATCATCGGCGTCATTGCGTTCAATGGTGATCTCGGGCTGTTCGGGGTCGCCCAAGCTGTCAAAGGTCTGCACATAGCTGATTTCCAGACTGTCACCCGGTGAGAAGTCGTTGATTTGCGAAACGTTGGTCAGGTCGGTGCGGCTGTGGTCAATTTCAAACACATCATCGCCTTCGCCACCCGTCCCGATATCGCCGGGGCCAAGGATCAGGCGGTCATCACCCGCGCCACCGACCAGCGTATCAACGCCGTCAATCGCGCTGTTACCATCGGGGGTCGAAAGGCCCGTTGACATGCCATACAGCGTGTCATTGCCTGCGCCGCCAAACAGCAGGTCAGACCCGCTGCCACCGCTAAGGATGTCATCGTCGTCGTCGCCGTAAAGAAGGTCATTGCCGCCATTGCCGCTCAGCGTGTCTTCGCCCGCGCCGCCAAAGACCGTGTCAAAGCCGATGCCGCCATCGATAACGTCATCGCCATCGCCGCCATAGGCCAGATCACGACCACCGCGCAGGGTCATGGTGTCATCGCCGGCACCGCCTTGCGCATAGTCATTGCCGTCTGACCCGTCCAAGGTGTCGTTGCCATCATCCAAGAACCAGGCAAGTGCGCTTTCTTCGCCCGCAGACAGGCTGTCGTCGCCTTCGGTGCCGTTCACAACATCTGAATAGAGGTTTGCGTCAAAATTATCGGGATCGGCCACCCCTGGCTCTTCAGCGGGCGCGTCGATTGGCAATCCGCTTTCAGTGTCTGTCGGGGCGGCATCTTCGGGCGTGTCATCCTTGGTAAACAGGCCAAGGTCCAGGCCCAATGTTCCCAAGAACAAAAGCGCAAAAGGTGCGATGACTGGATCCATAAGAGGCGGCCTTGTCCAAAACGGGTTAAGACTGTTGGTATTGTTCAATAAAGATATAAATATGGCGAGGTCTGGGCGGTGCTTAGGCTTGGCGCGCGCTTTGCGTGCGCGCGCGCCCTTTGTTATTCAGCGGCCCGCATGGGCGGGGACGGCATGCCTTGGACTGCGGTTTTAGAGCTGCCTTCTTCTGGCGGGCTGACTTTGACGTCATCCGTATCGCCCCCCGCATCATCCCAGATCAACACGGGCGAAACCAGTTTGCGCGCCGCGCGGTTGACCGCCATGTCGCGCGCAGCAGCACTGCCAGATCCGCTGGACAGCGCAGACAGCGCGGCCACGCTGCGGTATGCGCCAATGCCGAACCAGACCCGCAGCGCCAGCAGGGCCGGGGTAAAGATCAGCGTCAGCACGGTTGCAATGCCAAGACCAAAGACCACCGCTGTTGCCAGCTGTTTCCACCACAGCGCCGTCGGGCTGTCGATGCTATAGCCACCACCGATAAAGTCTAGGCTGAGGCCGAACATCATCGGCGCAAGGCCTGCCATTGTGGTGATCGTGGTCAACAAAACCGGGCGAATACGCTGTTCGGCGGTGCGGATGATCGCCTCAACCTTGGGCATATAGCGGCTGAACTCTTGATACGTGTCGATCAGCACAATGTTGTTGTTCACCACAATTCCGGCCAAGGCGACAATCCCGGTGCCGGTCATGATGATGCTGAAGGTTTGGTCCATCACCAACATGCCGATCAGCACCCCGGTGGTGGACAAAACCACCGCGATCAGCACCAAGAACGCGTTGTAAAAGCTGTTAAACTGGGCCAGCAGGATGATGAACATCAGGCCCAACGCGCCCGCAAACGCCTTGGACAAGAACGCGCCGCTTTCGGCCTGATCCTCTTGGTCGCCGGTCCATTCCCATTCCACGCCGCTTGGAAAGGGTTGCGCATCCGTCAGCCATTCGGTCAGCACGGCGATGCGTTCATTCGCGTTGATCGGCTCAATCAGCAGCTTGCTTCGATCAATGCCGTCCAGCGGTTTGACGGTGTTGATCACAGTATAGCCGTATTCGCCGCCTTCCAGATCGCGGGGCGTGGTCGCATCCTTGTCGCGTGTCTTGGCGGTGCCAAGAATTGCGGTCGTGCCATCCGGTAATTTCTCTTTGATCTGGACAAAACCCGGCGTCACATCAGCCTTGATGTCGTAATAACGTTTCTGGTCCACCCGGTCGATGCGGCCCAGTTTTTGCACGGGCGTGCGGGTGATAAAGTTCGACAAAGGCACCAAACCATCGCGCGTGCGCACCTTAAGCGTATCAAGCGTAGACAGCACGCGGTCTTGTTCGGGCAAGCGGACGCGGATTTCAATTTCCTCGTCTGAACTGTCAACGCGCATGGTATCGAGCAGCACCCCGCGCGTGACCAGTTGGACCATGCCGCCCACAGTCGCCACATCGGCGCCAAAACGGCCGGCCTTGGCCACATCCACATCAATCTGCCAGTCGATACCGGGCAGGGGGCGGGTGTCTTCAAGCCCAAAAATCGCGGGCATGGTTTCGATTTTGGCGCGGGCAATCGCCACGGCCTCGCCCAACTTGTCGAAATCATCGCCCTTCAAGCGCAGATGGATCGGTTTGCCCGAGGCAGGGCCACGGCTTTGGCTAAGGGATTCAGTTTCAATCCCCGGAAGCAGCGCCAGTTTGGCCATGATGCGTTCCATGACCAGATCGCCGTCAAGCTCTGGAATATCGGCGCGATCCTTCCACGGGATCATTTCGACCTGCACTTGGCCGACGGTATCCAAGGGGGCTTGCGCACCGCCGTTGTTGGAATTCAGACCGCCAGCCCCGGCAAAGGCAAAAGCGCTTTCCACACCTTTGGTCGCCAGAATGATATCTTCGGCTTGACGCAGCAGCACATCTTTTTCGGCCAAAGACAGGTTGCCACGGGCGCGGACATAGACAATTGCCTGCTCCGTTTCGGATTCCACAAAGAATTCAACACCTTTGGAATGGGTGCCAAAATAGCTGAAGGTCGCCCCCACAAAGGCCAGAACGGCCACAATTGACACCACCGGCATGACCGGATTGCCCGCAATCGCTTTGGTGAAATGGCCAAAGGGCGTGCGGCGGTAGGCACCTTTGATCGCGCGCGGTTTGCGTTCGATTTGGGCGGCGCTCATGGTGATTGAGGTCAGCACCGCGCCCAGCAAGAACAACAAAGCCCCCGGCACAATCGCCATAATCCCGGCAGGTGCGGCATCGCCCAGCAGATAGGCCGGGTTCAAGATCTGCATCGCCCCAAGGAATATCAGGTACATCGACGGCGGCACAAAGACTGCGCGCAGCCACCAAGGTAGGGGCTTTAGCAGCTTTGCCGCGCCGTCAAACCGACGGCTGATCCGGCCCGAAACGCCGCCCAGAACCGGCAAATAAACCAGGGCCACGATCAGGCTGGCCGACAGCACAAAGATCAGCGTGACTGGCAGCATCCCCATGAACTGCCCCGGCACACCGGGCCAAAACAGCATCGGCAAAAACGCACAAAGCGTGGTCGCGGTGGACGATACGACAGGCCAAAACATCCGCTTGGCCGCCTCGGTATAGGCGGCCATCGGGCCAGAACCTTCGGAAATGCGCGTGTCGGCATATTCGACCACCACAATCGCGCCATCGACCAGCATCCCCACGGCGAGGATCAGGCCAAACATCACGATGTTGGACACGGTGATCCCCATCACCGCCAAAAGCACAAAACACAGCAGGAAAGACGTTGGGATGGCAAAGCCCACCAGCAAGGCCGATCGTGTACCAAGTGACGCCAGAACCACAATCATCACCAGTGCAATCGCGGTCAGAACCGACCCCTCCAACTGGCTGACCATGCTTTCGACTTGGCTGGATTGGTCAAGCGAGGGTCTCACGTCAACCGCGTCGCGCAATTCTTGGGGCCAGTTGGCGCGTTCCAATTCGACCTGACGGCGCACCTCGGCTGTAGTGTCGATCAGGTTAAAGCCTTTGCGCTTGACCACCTGAATGGCCACCGTCGTGACACCGTTAAACCGCGCGGTGCCAAGCCTGTCTTCAAATGTCAGGCGAATATCGGCAAGCTCGCCCAAGGTCACAACCCGGTCGCCATTCACCTTGACCGGCAAAGCATAGACCTGCGCAGGCGTTTTGAAGGACGACGGGATTTTGACCGCATAGGCCCCGTTTGCCGTTTCAACCTCACCCGCTGCGATCAGCTGGTTGTTGTTGCGCACGACCGAAATCAGCTCGGCTGCGGTGACGTTATACGCCTCCAGCCGCAAGGGGTCGATCACCACTTCCAGCATTTCATCGCGGTGGCCGGCCAATTCGGCCTTTAGCACGGCATCCATGCCTTCAATGCGGTCTTGCATCGATTTGGCGGCGCGCAGCAGCGTGCGTTCCGGCACTTGGCCCGAAAGGGCTATGATCAGGATCGGGAATTCGGAAAAGTTGATCTCATTGATCGAATATTTATCGGCGCCAGCGGGAAACTTGGCCTCGGCCGTGTTCATCTTGTCGCGCACATCTGCGATGACTTTGGTTTTGTCCCAACCAAATTCAAATTCAAGTGCGATGCCGCCATAATTTTCTGACGCGGTGCCAGACATCTTTTTCAAACCATCAAGGCCCGAAAGCTCGGTTTCCATGACCTTGACCAACAAGGTTTCGGAATCCGCCGCCGAAATGCCGGGGAAGGGGACGGACACGAACAAGGCCGGA
>CBDTUV010000126.1:0-8422 GCA_965363575.1 uncultured Pseudorhodobacter sp.
CAACATGGAGTGACCGATGAAAAGACTACTTACAGCCGCAAGCCTTGTGGCGCTTATGGCAAGTTCCGCCTTTGCCGAACCGCTGAAAATTGGTGTGGTGACCACGCTGACCGGCCCTGCGGGCTATCTGGGTGCCGATGCGCGTGATGGTATGTTGCTGGCGCTTGAAATGGGCGGTGGCAAGCTGGGCGGCGTTGATGTGGAATTTGTGGTGGAAGATGACGGATTGAAGCCCGCCAACGGCCGCCAAATCGCTGAAAAGTTCATGCAAAACGATGGCATCAAGCTGCTGACTGGCATTATCTTCTCAAACGTGGCGGGTGCCACTGTGCCTGATATTCTGGACAATGGCGGGATTTACATCAGCCCGAACGCTGGTCCTTCCACCTTTGCCGGCGAAGGCTGTCATCCCAATTATTTCGTTGTCAGCTGGCAGAATGATGCGCTGCACGAAGCCGCTGGTGCTGCAGCCAAGGAATTGGGCTATAAAACCGCCGTTGCTTTGGCGCCAAACTATCAGGCCGGCAAAGACGCGATTGCAGGATTTACGCGGATGTTTGGCGGGGACGTGACAGAGATTTACACCCAGTTGGACCAAACCGATTTCGCATCGGAAATGGCGCAAATCCGTGATGCTGCGCCTGAAGTCGTGTTTCAGTTCCACCCCGGTGGACTTGGAATTGCCTTCTTGAAGCAGTATCAACAAGCAGGCCTTTTGGGCCAAATCCCGATGGTTTTGTCTGAACCATCAACCGATGCCGTTGTTCTGAGCGCGGTCAAAGATGCGGCAATCGGCGTTACTGCAACCGCCCATTGGAACCGCGATTTTGACAATGCTGCATCCAAGGAATTTGTGGCGGCGTGGGATGCGAAATACAACCGCCCCATCACATATTACGCGTCGCAAGGTTATGACACCGCGCGTTTGATCGCATCGGCTTTGGCAAAAACCGGGGGCTTGGATGATATGGAAGCCTTCCGTTTGGCGGTCAAAGAGGCTGATTTTGAATCGGTGCGTGGCGCGTTCAAATTCGGCAACAACCAGCACCCAATCCATGATTGGTATGTTCTGAACATCGTTGACGATGGTGCGGGCGGTGCAAAGGCTGTGACTGATCGTGTGATCTTGAAAGACCATGGCGACAGCTATTCCGCGCAGTGTAAAATGTAAACCAAAGGTCTGGGCCGGGGGCGTTACCCCGGCCTTTTTTATCTGAAAACAGGGCCTTAATTCACATATGATCCTATTGATTGAACAACTGCTTAATGGCCTGCAATACGGGGTCATGCTATTCTTGCTTGCGGCAGGGCTGACGTTGATCTTTGGGATTATGGGGGTGATCAACCTCGCGCATGGCTCGCTATTCATGGTCGGCGCTTATGTGGGCACCTATGTGGCCGGCATGACTGGCAGCTTTTGGATTGGCCTGCCTGCGGCCTTGCTGGCAGCGGCTGTGACCGGCTTTTTGGTGGAGGCATTGGTGATCCGCAGGCTGTATGCCCGCGACCATTTGGATCAGGTTCTGGCGACCTATGCGCTTATCCTGATCTTTAACCAGCTCATCACCCTGATCTTTGGCCGCCAACCGGTTTTCACCTTGCTGCCCGATGCGTTCAGCGGCTCGGTTGAGCTGTTGCCCGGCCTACCCTACCCAACCTATCGGCTGTTGATTATCGCCACAGGGTTGCTGGTGGCGGGCGGGTTGTACCTGCTGATTAACCGCACCCGCGTCGGTATGCTGGTGCGGGCCGGGGCCAGCAACCGCGATATGGTGCGGGCGTTGGGGGTGGATGTCCGGCTGCTCTATACGGTGGTGTTTGGCCTTGGCGCGCTGCTGGCCGGGCTTGCGGGCTATATGACCGGGCCGATTTCATCGGTTCAGGTGGGGATGGGCGAGCAGATTTTGCTGGCCACTTTTGTGGTCGTTGTGGTTGGTGGCGTAGGCTCTATCAAGGGCGCGTTTGTTGCAGGCATCGGGCTTGGGGTCATCGATACGATGCTGCGGGCGTTTTTGCCGGGGCTGTTGCGGCAGGTTATGGCCCCGTCGGATGCCGATGCGATTGGCCTTGGTATTGCTTCTATGGGGATTTACCTGCTGATGGCATTGGTTCTGCTGGTCAAGCCCCGCGGCCTGTTCGCGGCGGGGGGCTAGCGGATGAAATTGCTTATCGCGGCTTTGGCAGCCCTGACCCTACTCTCCGTCCCCTTCGCGACAGATGCTTTGGGGCAACCAGCGCTTTTGTCGCTTGCCACACGAATTATCATCTATGCGATTGCCGCCGCCAGCCTGAACTTCATCCTTGGCTATGGCGGGATGATCAGCTTTGGCCATGCCGCGTTTTTCGGTGTCGGGGCTTACACGGTTGGAATTTTGGCATCCCATGCGGGGGGTGATCCGTTGTTCGGGGTCATTCCCGGCACCACGCAGATGTTGATTACCTTGCCTGTCGCCTTGCTTGTATCTGGGGTTTTTGCTGCCCTGATTGGTGCGCTGTCGCTGCGCACCGGGGGCGTGCAATTTATCATGATCACGCTTGCCTTTGCGCAGATGCTGTTCTTTTTCTTTGTATCCCTCACGCCTTATGGGGGCGAGGATGGGATTATCATTCGCCGCACCAATGATCTGTTTGCGCTGAATATGCGCGACAAAACCACGCTGTATTACGTGATCCTAACCATTGGTGCCGTGTTCTTTGCCCTATTATGGCGCGTGGTCAATTCGTCCTTTGGCGCGGTTCTGAAAGGCATCCGCCAGAATGAACGCCGCATGGCCGCCCTTGGCTTTGCCCCCTACCGCTACAAGCTTTATGCCTTTGTTCTGGCCGGGATGGGGGCCGGATTGGCCGGCGCGCTGATGGCCAATTTCTTACGCTTTGCCAGCCCCGACATGATGCATTGGACCAAATCGGGTGAGTTTATGATTATGGTCATCCTTGGCGGCGTTGGCAGTTTTTTCGGACCCGTCTTTGGCGCGGCGGCGTTTTTGACGCTGGAAACTTTCCTCGCGGGCTGGACTGAACATTGGCAGCTTGCGATGGGCGGAATTTTATTGGTCGTGGTCCTATGGACCAAAGGCGGGATCGCCGCGCTGATTGCCAAGCTTGGCCAGTTTCGGCTTGGAGGGCGCGGGAAATGAGCGTTTTGCAAGTGACAAAGCTGATGAAACGCTTTGGCGGCCTGACCGCCACCGATGATGTGTCCCTGACGGTTGAGGACGGCGAAATCCATGCGTTGATTGGTCCCAACGGGGCGGGAAAATCGACCCTGATCAACCAGCTCTGCGGGGAGCTTGCGCCTGATTCCGGGCGTATCCATCTTGGGGGCCGCGACATCACAAGGTTGCCTGTGCCGACCCGTGTGGCGCTGGGGTTGGGACGCACGTTTCAGGTTACCAACCTGCTGGGTGATGCCACTTGCCGCGAAAATATCGCGATGGCGGTGCAAGCCCGCGAAGGGCTGAATTTTCGGATCTGGGATGCGGTCGCTGGCCGTCAGAGGTTGTGGGATCAGGCCGATAGCTTGCTTGCAGGCACGGCCCTTGCCGACCGATCGCAGATCCCGGTGCATGACCTAAGCCATGGTGAGCGCAAGCAGCTGGAGCTGTTGATCGTGTTGGCCCAACAGCCCCGCCTTTTGTTGCTGGATGAACCGATGGCAGGGCTGGGCCATGTGGAAAGCCAGGAAATGATCGCGCGGCTGCGCGAGATCGGCACCCACACGCCGATGCTGTTGGTCGAACATGATATGGAGGCGGTGTTCGCGCTTGCGACCCGCGTTTCCGTGTTGGTTTACGGGCGTATCATCGCCAGCGGAACGGTCGATGACATCCGCGAAAATGCCGATGTGCGCGAGGCCTATCTGGGCGCGGAGGATGAGCTGTGCTGACTGTCGCAAACCTGCAATCGGGCTATGGTGCCTCCAAAATTCTGTTTGATGTAAGCCTTGAGATTAAGGACGGCGAGGTAGTCACCCTTTTGGGCCGCAATGGTATGGGCAAAACTACGACGGTCAAAACCATCATGGGCTTGCTGGCGACCAAGGGCGGGCAGGCCAGTTTTGAAGGTGCTGCGATTTCAAACCTGCCGCCCGAACGCATCGCCCGGATGGGGGCAGGTTTGGTGCCAGAAGGGCGGCAAGTGTTCCCCACGCTGACGGTGCGCGAAAACCTTGTGGCCACAGCCGCCAACCGTTTGAAGCGCGACAATCCGTGGGATTTGGCGTCGGTCTATGACCTGTTCCCCCGATTGGGTGAGCGCGCGGGGCAGTTGGCAGGCACCCTGTCGGGCGGCGAGCAGCAAATGCTGGCGGTGGGACGGGCCTTAATGACCAACCCCCGCTTGCTGATCTTGGATGAGGCGACCGAGGGTTTGGCCCCCGTGATCCGCACCGAGATTTGGCATGTGATTGCAAAGTTAAAGGCGCAAGGCCAGTCGATTTTGCTGATCGACAAGAACCTTGGCGTGCTGAAACGTCTTGCTGACAGGCACTATATTATCGAAAAAGGCCGCACTGTTTGGCACGGCTCTGGGGCTGATCTGGATAATGACGCAAGCACGGTGCAGGCTTATGTCGGGCTTTGATCTGCGCATCGTTTTGGTGGGCTGGGGCGCGATTGCGACCCGCGTGTCGCAGCTGTTGGCCGACCGTGGCGCACCCGTTCGCATTGTTGCCGTGGCGGTGCGCGATACCAGCACCCCACGGGGTGGTTTGCCCAAAGGCGCCCAACTGATCAGCGATCCTGCTGAATTGGCACGTATTGAGGCTGATTTGCTGATCGAGGCTGCGGGCCGTGCCTCGGTTGGCCCATGGGCGCAGGGCGGATTGGCGCGTGGGTGGGATGTGGCGATATCGTCAACCTCGGCGCTGACCGATGCGGGCCTTTTGGCCAGTTTGACCGAAACTGCCCGCCAAAACCGCGTGCAAATCCTGATCCCGCCGGGGGCTTTGGGTGGCATAGATGCGCTCTCTGCGGCATCAAGACTGGACCTGAAATCGGTACGACATGAGGTGGTCAAACCTGCCCGTGCTTGGGCAGGAACAAAGGCCGAAGACCTGTGTGACCTGACCACACTAACTGCCCCTTTCACGTTCTTTGAAGGCAGCGCCCGCGCGGCCGCCGATGCCTATCCGCAAAATGCCAATGTTGCCGTGATTTCGGCACTGGCGGGCCTTGGGCTAGACAGGACCACCGTGGCCTTGACCGCAGACCCAATGGCCCAGCTTAACAGCCACTGCATTACCGCGGTGGGTGATTTTGGCACCCTGACCCTGACGCTAGAAAACCGCCCCCTTGCGACCAATCCGAAATCGTCAGAAATGACCGCGCTTTCGCTGGTGCGAATGATTGAAAATCGCGCTGGTCAGGTGGTGATCTGATGGCGCTTCGCGATGAAATAACCCTGCCCCGCGCCCAGTTGGACGCCGATTACACCGCGCGCAATTGCACCACCAACGACGATTTTACCCGCATCATCGCCGCATATGCCAGCCATTCCAAGGCCGCCCAAACCTTGCCGGGAACCACGCTTGCCCTTCGCTATGACGCGGACAGCACACAGACGTTGGACCTGTATAGCGCGGGCGAGAACCACCCCGTTTTGCTGTTTATCCACGGCGGTTACTGGCGCGCGCTGTCCAAGGATCACTCTGCTTTCATGGCCCCGATGCTGGCGGCCAACGGTATCGCCACCGCGGTGCCCGACTATGCGCTGGCGCCCGATGCATCGCTTGGCGAAATCACCCGCCAGATGCGCGCGGCTTTTGCCCATCTTTGGCACAATGCCGCAGCCCTTGGGATCAACCGCGACCGCATTGTCGTGGCAGGGTCTTCGGCGGGTGGGCATCTGGCGGCTGCCCTTGCGATGCCTGGCTGGCAGGGTGAATTTGACCTGCCTGACACGGCGGTCCACGCCTGCCTTCCGATAAGTGGCTTGTTTGAACTGGCCCCCATCGCGGCAAGCCATGTCCAAGATTGGTTGAACCTTTCCCAAGCCGAGGTCGAAGCGCTGAGCCCGCTGCGCCATGCCGTCGGCACTGCACGCAGCCTAATCGCCGTGGCAGAACACGAAACGCCGGGTTTTCATCGACAGTCCAGTGCCTATGCGGACGCGCTGAACGCAACCCAGATCACCATCCCGGCGCGCAACCATTTTGATGTTATACTTGACCTGATGCAGCCAAACACCCGTTTGTCCAAGGCCCTGCTTGGCCTGTTCGCGCCTTAAAAACCCCTAGCTGGCACTGAACGCTACGTCACCCCACCACAGTGTGAGTTGACAGGCGGGTGAACCAACACATCTGGTTCATTATGTAAGAAGGAGTCCCCGAGATGGCCTATACCCTGACCGTGAATGGCAAAAGCCTAAGCGTTGAAATGCCCGGCGATACGCCCTTGCTATGGGCGCTGCGTGATGGATTAAACCTGACCGGCACCAAATATGGGTGCGGGGTTGCGGCTTGCGGGGCCTGCACGGTGCATATGGATGGGCAGGCGGTGCGGTCGTGCCAAACCTTGCTGGAAGACGCCGAGGGCGTTGCGGTCACAACCATCGAAGGCTTGGGATCGCCCGAAAACCTGCATGCGGTTCAGGCAGCGTGGCTTCAGCATCAGGTCGCGCAATGCGGTTACTGTCAATCAGGGCAAATTATGCAGGCGGCGGCCTTGTTGACTGAGACGCCCCAGCCCACAGATGCGCAGATTGATGAGGCGATGGGTGGCAATCTGTGCCGCTGCGGTACTTATCCCCGTATTCGCGCCGCCGTGCAAACCGCTGCTGCCACGCTGAAAGGATAGACCATGGGACGCGTTAAAACCATCGCTCGCCGTACGTTTCTGATCGGGTCTGCGGCCATTGCGGGCGGCGTTGCCTTTGGCACGTGGCAGTATAAGAAAGCCATCCCAAACCCGCTGCTGGCGAGTGAGGCCTATGCGCTGACGCCTTATGTGCTGATTGATGCGAACGGGGTTACCCTAATCGCGCCGCGCGCCGAAATGGGCCAAGGTGTTCAATCCACGCTTGCAGCCCTTGTGGCCGAAGAGTTGGATCTGGACTGGGACCAAGTCAGTGTCATGCACGGCCCTGCATCCCGCGCCTATTTCAACGCCGCAGTTTTGGAAGAGGGGGTACCCTTTGCGCCCACCGATGACAGTTGGATGGCTGAAACCATGCGCGGTGCGATGCATATCCCGGCCAAGTTCTTGGGCATGCAAATCACCGGTGGGTCGTCCAGCACCCCCGATGCGTTTGATAAAATGCGTGCGGCGGGGGCAGTGGCCCGCGCGGCCTTGATCGCGGCTGCTGCACGGCGCAGCGGGGTTCCCGCGGATGCGTTGAAAACCGCCAGTGGTGCAGTGGTTTTGCCCGATGGCACCAAGATCAGCTATGTTGATCTGGCCCAGGATGCGGCCAATAGTGACCTGCCCGACACCCCCGCCTTGAAACCGCAATCCGAATGGAAACTGCTGGGCCGTGCCTTGCCGCGCAAGGATATGCTGGGCAAGGTGACTGGCACCGCGCAGTTTACCGCCGATATCCGCCACCCCGGCATGTTGTTCGCCACGGCGCGCAGCAATCCGGGCCTTGGCGCGGGGGTTACATCCTATGACGCCACGGCAGCCTTGGCCTTTGCGGGTGTTGAGGCGGTGGTCGAGGTGCCGAATGGCATCGCCGTGGTCGCCAATTCCACTTGGGCCGCGTTCAAGGCGATGGAGCTGGTGGAGATTGTCTGGGAACCCGCCCCCTATGCCTCGACCGATGCCGATATGCGCGCGCAGGTTGAGGCGTCGTTGACCCCCGACCACCAAGACAGCCGCAAACGTGATGACGGCGATGTCGCGGCAAACTTGCCTGCGGATGCGTGGGTAGCCGACTACACCGTTCCCTACCTTGCCCATGCCACGATGGAGCCGATGACGGCGGGCGCGTGGCTGGACGGTGACCGTTTGCGCGTTTGGGCAGGCAACCAACTGCCAACCCAAGTGCTGAAAGAAGCCGCTGCAATCACGGGTCTTGATGAGGCCTCGATTGATGTGGAAACCCCGGTGATGGGTGGCGGGTTTGGCAGGCGCGCCGAGATGGATTTCATCAAGCAAGCAATCACTGTGGCCAAGGCGCTGCCGGGCCGCCCGGTTTTGCTGACCTGGACCCGCGAAGAGGATATGACCCATGACGCCTTTCGCCCAATGGCGATGGCGCGGATTTCTGGCGCGATCAACGGCAGCCTGATCACAGCACTCGATTTGCATCTGGCCGCGCCATCGGTGATCTCCTCGCAAATGGGGCGGATCGGGTTAAACCTGCCCGGACCGGATGCCACCATCGTGCAAGGCGCGTGGGAACAGCCCTATACCTTCCCCAATTACCGCGTCACGGGCTACCGGGTGCCTGCGGGCGTGCCGGTGGGGTCTTGGCGGTCGGTGGG
>CBDTUV010000127.1:0-8333 GCA_965363575.1 uncultured Pseudorhodobacter sp.
GTTGAACCGCCTTGTCACCCCTGATGGCAAGTCGGGCGCGATCCCCGCCTTTGTCGCCAAAATCCGCGGGTCTGGGGCGCGGGTGATCTATGTGGGCTATCTGCGCAATCCCGGCACCGCCACCCCGATCAAAGCGTGCGGCCCGGCGGGGAATGAGCTGGACCGGCGGTTGGCAATCATGGCGGGCCTCGACACAGGGGTCACCTTCCTGCCCATGTCAGATGTGGTGCCAAATGGCGATACATCCTACCATCAGCTTGACCGCATCCACCCCTCGCCCAAAGGCAGCCGCGCGATTGCCCAGCGCATTGCCAACCATATCAAGCGCTAAACCCAGACCCTAAAACGCAAAAAGCCCCGCAGATTGCGGGGCCTTTCACAAACTTCATTCAAAATCAGGCAGCGACTTTTGCGGCTTCTGACTTGTCAAACGCCGCTTTGGCGGATGCTGCGATCGTGTTGAACGCCTCTGGCTCATGCACGGCCAGATCGGCCAGAACCTTGCGGTCCACCTCAATACCCGACAGCATCAAACCATTGATGAAACGGGAATAGGTAAAGGTCGCGTCAAACAAACGCACAGCCGCGTTGATCCGCTGAATCCACAGCGCGCGGAAGTTGCGCTTGCGGTTCTTACGGTCGCGTGTGGCGTATTGGTTGGCTTTATCAACCGCCTGCGTTGCAGTGCGGAAGTTGGTGCTGCGCGCGGCATAATAGCCCTTGGCAGCTTTGATAACTTTGCGGTGACGGGCGTGGGTAACGACGCCAGATTTTACGCGGGACATCTTTGGCTCTCCTTACCGGTTATAGGGCATGTATTTTTTGACGATTTTCGCATCCGCATCACACAGGATCATTGTCCCTGCTGTGTCGCGGATAAACTTCGTCGTACGCTTAATCATGCCGTGGCGCTTGCCGGCGTGGCCGGCCTTTACCTTACCGGATGCGGTGAAGCTAAAGCGCTTCTTGGCCGCTGATTTGGTCTTCATCTTGGGCATTTCCATCTCCTCGTTCGAGTGGTTATCGCGCGACTCGGCATGCCACTTTGGCCGGTCGTGCGGTTCATAGAGCGCGTCGTGTAGGATGGGCAGGCCGCAAACGCAAGCCAAAAAGGTTGGTTGCAGCCTTATCTGGCGCTGAAAAAGCGATTCAGTGGATGTAGCGGCCAATGACGTTGTAAAACGCCTGCGGGATTTCGGAAATGGTATAGCCGCCGCCTTTGTTTTGCAGCGCCACAACCACCAAAACCCCCGCAATCAGCACGGTGATAGAGGCCGCGCGCGGGGCGCGACCTTCAGAGAATGCAGAGAGAATCGAGGGAACGGAAAGAACACCCAAAACGAGTCCAACAACCAACAACAGATCGGGGTCCATGCCACGCTCCAAATACCAATAACTTTAATGGTATTATTCAGCTTCAGAGGCGTAAATCAACCGTTCATCACAAGGGGCCACACGCAGAATATTGGTGGTTCCGGGCACGTTGAACGGCACGCCGGCGGTGACAACAATTTGCTCAGACGCCGCGGCAAACCCATCGCTGCGCGCCACACGCACTGCCGCCAGCACCGCGCCTTTGAACCGGCCTTGTGGTTCGGTGATCGTGCAATGTGCGCCCCAAGTCAAAGTCAGGCGGCGCGCAGTGCGCACCAAAGGCGTCAGCGCAATGATCGGCGTGCGCGGACGTTCCCGCGCCACAAGGCTGACAGTGGTGCCAGATTGGGTAAAGCAGCAAATCGCTTTGATATCCGTGGTTTCCGCAATTTCCCGCGCCGCCGATACAATCGCATCGGCCACAGTGGTTTTCGCACCCCGGCGGCTTGCTTCAATCACCTCACGGTAAATCTTGTCGCTTTCTACCGAAATCGCCACGTTGTTCATCGTGGTCACGGCCTCAACCGGGTAATGCCCCGCCGCCGATTCTGCCGACAGCATAACCGCATCCGCGCCTTCATAGATCGCGGTGGCCACGTCCGACACTTCGGCCCGCGTTGGCACAGGCGATTCGATCATCGATTCCAGCATCTGTGTTGCCACGATCACCGGTTTCGCCGCAGCCCGCGCCGCCCGGATCAGCCGTTTTTGGATGGGCGGCACCGCATGAACCGGCAATTCCACGCCCAGATCACCGCGCGCCACCATAATACCGTCCGAAACGGCCAAAATGGAATCAAAGGATTTGACCGCCGCAGGCTTTTCAATCTTGGACAAAATCGCGGCCCGGCCTTTGGTCAATTCGCGGGCTTCCAGCACATCCTCGGCCCGCTGCACAAACGACAGCGCCAGCCAGTCAGCGCCCATTTCACAGGCAAATTCCAGATCGGCCCGATCCTTAACCGACAGCGCCGCCAGCGGCAGCAACACATCCGGCACGTTCACGCCTTTGCGGTTCGAAATCACGCCGCCAACCATTACCCTGCAATCGGCAAAGTCCTTGCCGCATTTTTCCACTTTCAGCCGAATTTTACCGTCATTGACCAGCAAGGATGTCCCCACCTCCAACGCCGCAAAAATCTCGGGGTGCGGCAGGTTCACGCGGGTCGCATCGCCGGGGGTCGCGTCCAGATCCATCCGGAACGCTGCACCCTCAACCAAATCCTCGCCGCCATCCTTGGCAAAGGTACCAACCCGCAGTTTTGGCCCCTGAAGGTCGGCCAGCACACAAATCGGGCGGCCTGTATCGGCCTCAATCTGGCGAATAATGTCATAGCGGGCGCGCTGTTCGTCATGCGTGCCATGGCTCATGTTCAGGCGAAACACATCGGCCCCCGCCTCAAACAAAGCGCGGATGGTTTCATATGTCGAAGAGGCTGGGCCCAGTGTGGCCACGATCTTTACATTGCGAAGGCGTCTCATATCTGCCGCAGTCCTCTTGCTGTTGAATGGTGGCATGCATGCCTTATGGCCGAAATTCACAGGTGGGGCAACGCCGGAATGGTAGCGCAACCATAGACGAACGCGTTGCGCACCAATCGGGTGGTTCCTTTGCGGTGGCGATTATCCTAAACATACCCCATCTCTAACCGCACATGGCAAACGAAATATGACCACGCCTTACCAAATCATCGGCGCAGACCGCCCTTCGCGGTTTTTGGTGACCTGCGACCATGCCACCAACCGCGTGCCAGATGATGTCGGCGGCGGCACGCTTGGCCTGTCAGATGCCGATATGTCCCGCCATATCGCCTTTGATCCCGGTGCCGCCGGCCTTACGACAGCGCTGGCGCAGGCCTTGGATGCCCCCGCGATCCTGTCCGATTTCAGCCGCTTGGTGATTGACCCGAACCGCGGCAATGATGACCCGACTTTGGTCATGAAACTTTATGACGGTACCCTGATACCCGCCAACCGCCATATCACCGAAACTGAAATCGCCCGCCGCCGCGCCACGCTCTATGACCCTTACCATGCCGCCTATACCACCCTTGCCGCGCGCCGCCCCGATACGGTGATTGTCGCCGTGCATTCCTTTACCCCTTGCCTGCAAGGCCGCACCCGCCGCCCGTGGCACATCGGCATTCTGCACGCCCCAGCTGACGATCGCCTCAGCCGCCCGCTTTTGGCCGGCCTTTATGCCCAACCCGACCTCTGCGTTGGTGACAATGAACCCTACCTTGGCCACCTGCCGGGTGATGCGATTGATCGCCATGCGCTGCAAACGGGTCGGCTCAACACCTTGATTGAACTGCGCAACGACCTGATATCTGATACAGCCTCTCAAACCCAATGGGCGCAGCGCTTGGCACCCCTGCTGATCGCCGCCTTGGCCGATACAAAGGAATAACCCATGGACAAAGCCACCCAAACCGAACTTGAAGCCGCCGCCTTTCGCCGCCTTATCGCCCACCTGATGGACAAACGCCCCGATGTGCAAAACATCGACATGATGAACCTGACCGGCTTTTGCCGAAACTGCCTGTCGCGCTGGTACCAAGAGGCCGCAAATGAACGCGGCATCACGATGGACAAAGATGCCGCCCGCGAAGTGATCTATGGCATGCCCTATGACGACTGGCGCGCCGCAAATCAAACCCCGGCCGATGCCGAGAAACAGGCCGCCTTTACAAAGGCTTTCGCGGAAAACACCGGCGAACCGTCCAAGGAATAAACCCTATTCCGTCGAAACCGCACCATTGTTTCCCAGCCGGGTCCAAATTGGCCATATTTTCACCACATACTTGACACAATCCCTCCATTATCGCGATCTTGCACGCAGGTGTGTCAAACTGCCCCGAAATGAAACCTTTGCTGCCGCACGCTGTTTCTCTCGGGCCAAATGGGATTGCGAGACGTGTGATGGAAATTTTGCTTTTGATGGCCCTGCCGCTTTTGGCGCTTTTCGGCCTTTCTGATAACAATGATGACGACTCTGACACCACCGACAACGCCGATACAGGCGGTGGCACCCCCCCCGATGGCGGCGGTGACGACACAACTATTTTTGGCACCGAGGGCGATGATGACATCACCGGCACCGATGCTGACGATCTGATTGATGTAGGGTCAGGCGACGACACCGTTTTCGGCGGTCTGGGCGATGACACCATCGTCGGCGGCGTTGGCAATGACGTCCTTGAAGGCTTTGATGGCAATGATTCCATCTTTGGTGGCTCGGGCGATGATCTGGTCTGGGGCCGCGATGACGACGACATTCTTTATGGTGGCGGCGGCAATGACACCGTCATCGGCGGCATTGGCACCGATACGATTTTTGCTGGCGATGACAATGACATTATCGCAGGCAGCCAAGGCAATGACGAAATCTATGGCGGGGCAGGCGACGACATTGTCTTTGTCGGCGTGAATGAAGGCTCGGATGTGATCTATCTGGACGGTGGCAACGACTTGCTCGACGCCGAAACCGCCACATCCGCACAATTGGCCTATGGCAATGATGGGGATGACACGATGCTGGGCGGCGAAGGTTTCGACACCTTCTTTGGCGAGGCCGGGAATGATTCCCTTGATGGCGGCACCGGCGGAGGCGTGCTTTACGGCGGCTTCGACGATGACACCCTGACCAGCATTGGCGATGCTGACCTCTATGGTGAGGACGGCAATGATGCGTTCGTGATCCAAACCGATACAGCCGGCATCCTGCAGGTCTTTGACTTTGTCGTTGGCGAGGATCGGGTCGAGATTGAAGTTGATGACCCCGCAGCGCCACCCATGATCACAACCCTGCTGGCCGCGAATGGGCAGGATAGCGAAATTCTGGTCGCAGGAGAGCTGCACATGGTGTTGCTGGGCGTTACGCCAGACCAACTGACGCCTGAGTCTTTGGTCTTGGTCAGTGCGCCTTTTATGTCGGCTGCCTAACCGCAACACACATAAGAATCGCGGCGGCGCGCCTGTTTGGGGCATTCCATAAGGGGTGATCGGTTCAACTGGACATACGCCATCGACCTGCCGACCCCGGCAGCAGACGGCACATCATCGGTGACCCGTGTCAGCTTTGACGATTGGATGTGGTTGCAGTCTGACAAACGCCGTTTCAACCGGGCCTATTTAAAGAAATACAGCGTCGATATCGCGGATGCTTCCATCAGTTTTAAAAAGCTGCGCTAAGCGTAAAAAAGGCAGTTTGGGGTTAAAGCAAATTGCCTCGTTTCCCGTTTCAAGGTGCCGTGTTGCCCAACATTCGGGGCCTGACACGCGCCTGCGGCACAGGTTAAGATTGGATTAATAAAAAAATGAAAACCTTTTACTATCAAAGGCTTTCCATTTTTATCGCGCGCGATTCAATCCCCTGTCCGCAGTCATATTCGCCTCAAATCGCGGTCTTGCGGCTCTCTTCCAGATAAATCTCACGCAGCCGTTTTGCCACCGGGCCGGGCTTTCCAGTCCCAAGGCTGGCCCCATCAATTTCGACCACAGGCATCACAAAAGCCGAGGCCGAGGTAAAGAAAGCCTCATCCGCCTGCTTCGCCTCATCAATCGTAAAGGGCCGCTCTTCAACCACCATCTGGGCCTCTTTCGCGAACCGCAAAACCGCCGCCCGTGTGATCCCATGCAAAATATCGTTTGAAAGCTGGCGGGTGATGATCCGCCCGTTTTTCACAATATAGGCGTTGTTTGACGTGCCTTCCGTGACATGCCCATCTTCAACCATCCAGGCATCATCCGCGCCGGCCTTCTTGGCCATCATCTTGCCCATCGAGGGGTACAAAAGCTGCACCGTTTTTATATCGCGCCGCCCCCAACGAATATCCTCAATCGAGATCACCTTGATCCCGGTCTGCGCCACCGGACTGTCCGCCATGCCAGGCTTTGACTGGGTAAAAAGAACCAGGGTCGGCTTGGTCAACGCCGGGTCTGGAAAGGCGAAATCCCGGTCACCGGGATTGCCGCGCGTGACCTGCAAATAGATCATCCCATCGGTCAGATCATTCTGGGCCACCAACTCGCGGTGAATCTCCAACAGCTCATCATCCGAACAGGGCGCTTCAATATCCAGTTCTTTCAAGCTGCGGGCCAGCCGCACTTGATGGCCTGCAAAGTCCAGCAGCTTGCCGTCCAAAACGCTGGTCACCTCATAAACCCCGTCCGCCATCAGAAAGCCGCGGTCAAAGATCGAAACCGTAGCCTCGGCTTCGGGCAGGTAGTGGCCGTTTACATAAACAATGCGCGACATGATCTATCCCCACAATTTGGCGCTGGGCGGATGGACGCCTTGCACGTCAAAAACCAGCGGGTTCTCTCGGTCTTCGGCCAAAAGCAGCGGGCCGTCAAGGTCGGTGAAGGCTACCCCTTGCGCCAAAAGCGTGGCCGGTGCCATCGCAAGCGAGGATCCGACCATACAGCCCACCATCAGATCATAGCCTTGGGCCACCGCAGCCTGTTTCATCGCCAGCCCTTCGGTCAGCCCGCCGGTCTTATCCAGCTTGATGTTGACCACATCATACTTGCCCTTCAAACCGGCCAAACTCGCACGATCATGCGCCGCCTCATCGGCACAAACCGGCAAAGGCCGCGCGATTTCGGCCAGCATTTCATCGGCACCGGCCGGCAAAGGCTGTTCCACCAAGGCCACCCCCATCGCAACCAAATGCGGGGCAAGCTCGGCATAGACCTCAACGCTCCACCCTTCATTCGCATCGATGATGATCCGGGTTTTCGGCGCGCCGGCCCGCACCGCCTCTAGCCGTGGCATATCATCGGGGGTGCCGAGTTTGATTTTAAGCAAGGGCCGGTGGGCATGTTTTGCCGCCTGCGCCCGCATATTTTCGGGCGTGTCCAGCGACAGGGTAAAGGCCGTAATCTCTGGCCCCGGTTTGCCAAGGCCCGCCAATTCCCAGACGCGTTTTCCGGCCTGCTTGGCCTCTAGATCCCAAAGCGCGCAATCAACTGCATTGCGCGCAGCCCCGGCAGGCAAGGCGCTTTGCAAGGCGGCGCGGGTCACTTCTGGATCTAGCCCACCAATCTGTGCGGTCACAGACTCAAGCGTTTCACCATAACGGGCATAGGGGACACATTCGCCCCAGCCCGTCACACCACCGCGGGTGATGCGCACGGTCAGCACCCGCGCCTCGGTTCGGGAGCCGCGCGAAATGGTAAAGACTTGCGCAAGTTTAAACACATCGGGGGTTACGGTTATCATAACAACTTCCTTAGGGTTCTGGGGCGACAGAGCGTCATGCGGACCAAAGGGCCTGCCGTTACACAGCCAACATCGCATCCACCAAACGGCCTGCACCATGGCGAAAAGGATCGACTGTGGGCAGGCCCAAACGCGCCTCTACCTCGGCACAGTACCTGCGCGCTTCATCATCGCCCATCGCCGCTGTGTTGATGGAACAGCCGATCACCACGCAGTTTGGGTTCACAACATGGGCCAAGGCCAGCGCTATGTCGCGCACAGCCTCGATCGTGGGCAATTGATAACCGGGCAGACCCCGCATGTGGCTGCGCTTTGGTTCATGGCAAATAACCAGCGCATCAGGCTGACCGCCGTGAATCAAGGCCAAAGTGACGCCTGAATAGCTGACATGGAACAGGCTGCCTTGGCCTTCGATCAAATCCCAATGGTCGGCATCATTATCGGGCGACAAATACTCAATCGAGCCTGCCATAAAATCTGCGACAACGGCGTCCAACGGCACGCCATCGCCGGTGATCAAAATTCCGGTCTGGCCTGTGGCACGGAACGTGCCTTTGACGCCGCGTTCGCGCATATCCTTGTCCATGCACAAAGCGGTGTACATTTTGCCAACTGAACAATCGGTGCCAACAGCCAACATTCGCTTGCCGCTGCGCTTTACCCCATTGGCGATTGGATACTTAACCGACGGTACGCGCACATCATGCAGTTTGCGGCCCGTTGCAGCAGCGAC
>CBDTUV010000128.1:0-8257 GCA_965363575.1 uncultured Pseudorhodobacter sp.
TCCCGGACCCTCCCCCGGGGATATTTTTGAACAGAAAAAGGGGTGATTGCGTTGGGGCTTGGCTTGTCGCATCGTCTTTTTCTGGGAAAAGGGGTTTTATGAGTTTGCTTGCGACATTGCCGCCGTTCAAGGCGTTGCTTTTTGATTGTGATGGCACGTTGGTGCTGAGCGAAGGCCTGCATTTGGCGGCCTTTGGGCAGGCGCTGGCGTTGCAAGGGGCGGTGTTAGACCCGGTTTGGTATGGGCAGCGCACAGGGCTTGCGCGCCGCGATATGCTGACCGAGTACCGCGATGCGTTGCACGGCGATCTGGATGTAGAGCGGGCGGTGCAAGACAGCATTGCGGCGACCTTGGTGATTGCGCAAAGTTGCAGGCCGAACCCGCCTGTGGTGGCATTCGCACGGGACTGGTTTGGGCGGGTGCCGATGGCGGTTGCGTCGAATGCCGAAGGGTCGGTGGTGCAGGCGATGTTGGGGGCTTGCAACCTTGGGCCGTTGTTTGACCCGGTGATCAGTTTGAACGAGGCACGCGTGGCCAAGCCGGACCCGACCATGTTTTTGATGGCAGCGGCGGGGATGGGGGTTGGCGCGTCTGATTGCCTTGTATTGGAAGACAGTGATCAAGGCATGGCGGCGGCGGATGCTGCGGGGATGTTTGCCGTGGATGTGCGCGGGCTTGACCCTAAAGGTTAGGGCTTTGGGTTAGCGGGCGTCCGCGATGTGCGCCAAGGCTGCGACATCGCATTCCATCGCCTCGCCTGACTTTTGCAAAATGCCGGCATCGCGCAAGGAATGCAGGGCGCGGTTTACCTTTGGGCGGCTGGCCCCCAGAACGGCGGCGATTTCGGATTGGTTGATGTCCAATTGCAGCAGCGGATTGGGCGGAAGGTCATCACCGTAGATTTGCCGCAGGGTAAAGAGAAGAAAGCGGGCAACGCGGGCCTCTAGAGTATAAAGCGCGAGGCCTTCGAGTTGTTCGGTCGTGTCGCGCAGCATGCGGCAGAGGTAATGCGTCACAGCGATGCGCAGTCCGGGTTCGCGGGCGGCGATAATATCAAAATCGCGGCGCGACAGGACAAAGCCGCCAGAGGCAATCAAAACCGTAGCCTCGGCCGAGCGGGGGGCGCCGTCGAACAAGGACAACTCACCAAACACATCGCCGGCCTCGGCGTGGCGCAAGACAAGCTCTTTGCCTTGCGGGGTGGCCACGGACAAACGGATGCGGCCCGAGGTAAGGGCGACGAGGTATTCGCCAGCCTCACCTCGCTGAAACAAGGTGGTACCACTGGGCCATTGTCGAGGTTGGGCGGCGGCGATAATTTGTGTAAGGACGGGGGTATCCAACGCCTCAAACAGGCGAAAAGACCGCCAAAGCGCTGTGTGGGTCTTTGATTTCGTCATGGTTTATGGCTGTCCCCTTGCCGCGACCGTTAGCGTAGCTTGGTCAAGGCCGCTGGGAAAGCGGATTGTCGGGCGGGGGGTATGGGATTGGGTGCTGCCTGAATTTTAGGCGTTGGCCTGTGCAAATGGCAGGTTTTGCTGCGATGGTCGTGGGGCCTGACGGCATTGGTTGAAACAAGGCTGGATACCTGCAAAGCTGCGGCTATATGATCGTAGGCCGACCCTTGCCGAAAGAGAGTGCCCCTTTGTCTGACAGCCCCATTATTATTGATATGCGCAATGTGGCCAAGTTTTTTGGCCCGTTTCAGGCGTTGACCGACATTAACTTTACCGTGCGGCAAGGCGAGCGGGTTGTGGTTTGTGGGCCGTCCGGGTCGGGTAAATCAACGATGATCCGCTGTATCAACCGGCTGGAAGAACATGACGAAGGCACGATCACCGTTGATGGGATAGAGCTGGGCGAGGATACAAAGGACATTCGCGCCGTGCGGCAAGAGGTGGGGATGGTGTTTCAGCAGTTCAATCTGTTCCCCCATTTGACCGTGCTGGAAAACCTGACCATCGGCCCCATTCGCGTGCGCAAGATGGGCAAGGCGGCGGCCGAGGCCTTGGGGCGCAAGTATCTTGAGCGGGTGCATATTCCCGAACAGGCCGACAAGTACCCCAGCCAATTGTCGGGCGGCCAGCAGCAGCGCGTGGCGATTGCGCGCTCGTTGTGCATGGAACCCCGGATCATGCTGTTTGATGAACCGACCAGCGCGCTTGACCCCGAGATGATTTCCGAAGTGCTGGAGGTTATGGTGGAACTGGCCGAGTCCGGGATGACCATGGTGTGCGTGACGCATGAGATGGGGTTTGCCCGCCGTGTGGCCGATACGATGGTGTTTATGGAAGCGGGGCGGATTGTTGAGGTGTCGCCACCCCAGACATTCTTTACCAACCCCAAAAGTGACCGCCTCCGAATGTTCCTTGACCAGATTTTGGAGCATTAAGGTGGCGGCTTTGGGGATGCGTCGACGAATGATGCGGGGGGTAATGCGGGTTGTCGCGTCGCGGCCTGCGTCGATCGCGATTTACCTTGTGTTGATGTGGGGCCTGATTGAGCTGGCGCTGAAGGGCGCTGAGGCGATGGGCTATAATTGGCAATGGTACCGGATTCCGCAGTATTTCTATGCCTCGGGTGAAAACGGGATCACGCTGGGCGAAATTCCTTGGGGGTTGGTGGGGACGATCACGCTGTCTTCTATGGCCTTTGGCTTGGCGCTGGGGATTGGGCTTTTGGTCGCGCTGCTGCGGTTGTCAGATCTGATTGTTGGGCGGGCTGTGGCGCGGGTTTACCTTGAAATCGTGCGGAATATGCCGCTTTTGGTGCTGCTTTATGTGTTTTACTATGTGTTTGGCCCTATTTTCGGGTTGGACCGTTACAGCGCGTCGGTTTTGTGTTTGGCCGCGTTTCACGGTGCCTTGATGTCTGAGATTTTTCGCGGTGGCATCAATGCGGTCGCACGCGGCCAGTGGGAGGCGGCAAAATCGATTGGCATGACCACCGCGCAGATTTACCGCTATATCATCTTGCCGCAGTCGATAAAGTTCATGCTGCCGCCGATGACAGGCGAGGTGGTGAATATGATAAAATCATCCGCGATTGTCAGCGTGATCGCGGTGGTGGAGTTAACGACAATTGGCCGTAACATCATTTCCGACACCTATATGAGTTTTGAAATTTGGTTTACGATTGCGGCGGTCTATATGGCAGTAACGCTGATCATTTCCACATTCGCCAGCTACCTTGAACAGCGTTATGCTGTTCAGGATTGATACCAAAGCCAACCAACGGGAGTTACCACTATGAAACTGACAAGACGTATGATGAGTGCGGCGATGGGCATCGCCCTTGCCACCAGCCTGGCGCTGCCGGCCGTTGCACAAGACGCGCGTGCCGATCTGTCCAAAACCAGCGTGATTGAGCAGATCAAAGAGGCCGGCGTGATCAAGATCGGGCTTTCGATTTTCACGCCTTGGTCGATGCGCGACAAAAAGGGCGATCTGATCGGGTTTGAGCTGGACGTGGGCCGCAAGCTGGCGGCCGATATGGGCGTTGAAGTGGAATTCATTCCAACCGCGTGGGATGGGATCATTCCGGCGCTGGTGTCGGGCAAGTTTGACGTGATCATTTCGGGCATGTCGGTGACAGCTGCGCGGAACCTGACGGTGAACTTTTCGGACCCCTATGCCTATTCGGGGCTGACCGTTCTGGCCAATACCGCGATGACCGCTGGCATGTCGCTGGAAGATTACAACAAGCCCGAGGTCACCTTTGCCGCGCGCCGTGGGGCAACGCCTGCGACCGTGATTGCGCAGCTGTTCCCCGAAGCAAACCTGCTGTTGTTTGATGAGGATGGGGCTGCGACCCAAGAGGTGCTGAACGGCAATGCGCACGCGACCATGATGGCAGAGCCAAGCCCATCGGACGAGGCGCGCAAGAACCCTGAAACGGTCAACGTACCATTTGAGGAAACCTTCCTGGCAACAGGTGAGGCCTTTGCTTACCGCAAGGGCGACCCGGATGCGTCCAACTTTTTCAACAACTGGATCAGCGTCAACTGGAAGAACGGCTATTTGAAAGAGCGTAACGACTATTGGTTCAAAGGTACTGCCTGGGCCGATCAGGTCGATCAGTAAAAGGAACGGCCCGGCAGGTTTTGCCGGGCCTTTTCGCTGCCCCTTTTGGGGCGTTCAAGGACATCTATGCGCCATCAAAAACGTCAAAGACTGCATTGGCTGGACTATCTGATCCTTGCCGTGATTGCTGCGTTCATCGCGGTGATCTGGTTTCGCATTTCGGGCAGTTTGAATTACAAATGGCAATGGGACCGCATCCCGAATTACATTCTGCGCTGGGACGCGGATGACCAACGCTGGTACACGAACCTGCTGTTGCAAGGCCTGATCAACACGCTGCGGATTGCGATTTATTCCAGTATTTTGGCGCTGATCCTTGGGACCATTCTGGGCATTGCGCGCACCGCGAACAACCTTGCCATCCGCATGTTGGCGCGCACCTATCTAGAGGTGTTGCGCAATATCCCCCCTGTGGTCGTGGTGTTCATTTTCTTCTTTTTCCTGTCTGAACAATTGATCGCCGCGCTGAATATGGAAGCTTGGGCGCGGGGGATTTCGCGCCAAGACGACATCGCGGTGTGGGAGTTTTTCTTTGGCGATATGCGGCGGTTTCCGTCGTTGATTTCCGGGGTCATCGTATTGGCCTTGTTTGAGAGCGCCTTTGTCGGTGAGATTGTGCGCGCAGGCATCCAGTCCATCGGGCGCGGCCAACGTGAGGCGGCGCGGTCGATCGGGATGAGTTGGACCGATGAGATGCGGTTTATCGTCTTGCCACAAGCGCTGCGCAAAGTGCTGCCGCCGCTGTCAAACCAGTTCATATCGCTGGTCAAGGACAGCTCTATCATCTCGCTGATTTCGGTGCAGGAGTTGACCTATAAAACGGTGGAACTCGTCGCATCAACCCGTATGATATTTGAAGCGTGGATCACCACGGCTTTGCTGTATTTCATCCTGTGTTTCGGGCTGTCGCTGTTGTTTCGGCGGCTGGAAACCAACGCGCGGCAGTAAGATATGGATGTTGTTACCCCGATCACCCAAGCACTGGCCGAAGGCAAGCTGACCCGCGCCGAGTTGCGGGGGTTTATGCAGCGGTCTGATGCGCTGGCCTTTCGGCATTTGGCCCTGTGGCTGTGCGTTTTGGCGGTGACGACTGGGCTGGTATGGTTGGCGCTTGGCACTTGGTGGATGCTGCCTGCGATGTTTGTGCATGGCGTGGTGTTGGTGCATTTCTTTTCGCTGCAGCATGAATGTGTGCATTACACGGTGTTTCGGACGCGCAAGTTTAACGACTATGCCGGGGTGATTTGTGGCTGGGTCATTGGCCTGCCGCACCAGTTTTTCCGCTATGAACATTGCGACCATCATACCCATACGCAAATCACTGGCGAAGACCCCGAACAGGTGCCGCTGCCCGCCACGATTTGGGGCTATCTGTGGTATCTTTCGGCCATTCCTTATTGGCGCACCAAGCTGAGTGAGATTTCGCGCCATGCGCTGGGGCGGTTAACGGACGCTGAGCGGCATTTCGTGCCAAAGGTGGCCGAAGCGACGCTGATCCGTGAGGCGCGGGTGATGGTGGCGGTGTATGCGGCGGTTTTTGCCACGATGCTGATATTTCAGTGGTGGGCGCCGTTGTGGTTTTGGCTGGTGCCGTTGATCTTGGGTGAACCCGTAATGCGGTTTGTGCGGATGACGGAACATGTGGGGCGGCCCACGGTGGCGTTGATGAGCGAGAACACGCGGACCAACCTTGTATCGCGCCCTATGCAGTTTTTGTGCTGGAACATGAATTTCCACGCCGAACATCACTATGCGTCATCCGTGCCGTTCCACGCCTTGCCGCGTTTGCATGAGAAATTGCGCGATCATGTGCATGTCGAACCCGGGGGGTATATCGGCGCGCATCGCCAGATCTTGGCGCAGATTTTTGGGCGTGCGCCGCGGGCGGATGGTGCCGATCTGGGATGACGGATTGGGTTGATTTGATCGCCGTGGCCGCATTGGAACACGGCTGGGTCACGCCTGTGACCTATGGTGCGCGCAGGCTTGCGGTGTATGACACGCCCAGCGGTGTGCATGTGTCGCAAGCGCTGTGCAGCCATGCAGGTGCCAATCTGTGTGACGGGTATTTTGACGGGCATGTGATTGAATGCCCGCTGCACCAAGGCGCGTTTGACGTGCGCGATGGCCGGGCCGTGTGTGCGCCTGCGACCCGCCCGATCAAGGTTTTTCCTACGCGGGTTGTGGGGGGGATGGTGCAGATTCAAGTCTAGTACATTAGCTGATCTAATGGCTAACATTATGGAATTGAAATTGCGCGAAATTTAAGGGCTGCTAGTGTGAATTAGGCTAGGGACAAGCCCTTTGCCCAAATTTTTACGGCTTTATTTATGAACATTGCGCAAGATGGGTCTTTTGAACGGGCGGCAACCAACTTGCTGTCGCATTGCGCGGGGGTGCAGGCGGGCGGCAAGCTGCTGATCGTCGCGGAAGGCCCGGAGTTTGGCTATTACGACGGCATCACAGCGCAGCGCGTGGCAGCCGAGGCGGCAGCGCGGGGGATTGAAACGCGTTTGATCATGGTCCCGTTCCAAGAGGTAATTCGCGAGATTGACCCGGCCGAGGCGGCGCTGATGGCCGCGGCAGATTGCACGATTTTCTTTGCACGGCTGGGCGATCAAATGCGGTTTCGCGCGCTGCCTGCAGGGACGCGCGCGGTGGTGTGTTATACGCTTGATATGGCGGCGTTTTGCTCGGCCTATGGTACGGCGCAATATGCCGGGTTTGAGCTGCTGAAACATGCGATTGACGCGATGGTCGGGGGCGCGCGCGATATTCATGTGACCTGCCCCTTGGGAACCGATTTTCGCGGGCGCGGACCTGCGCTGTCGGCCACAAAGGGCTGCGATGTTACTGTGAAACGCTTTCCTATGTCGGTGTTTGCGCCGGTTGCGGCGGCTGGGTTTACGGGCCGCGCAGCGCTGGCGGGGTTTTTGATGGGCACGGGGTCGCGCTATTACCAGCCTTATGGGCGCGCGTTGCAGGCAGCCTTGTTTGCCTGTTTTGATGCGGGACGGTTAAGCCATTTTGAAGGGCGGCCCGATGATGTGGCATTGGCCACGGCGCATTATTTGGACATTGCCGGGCGGTTTGGTCTGGATGCAGGCGCGGTGCATTCGTGGCATGCAGGAATTCACCCCGGCTGCGCCCACCCCTTGCCCGTGCATAGTGACTATCTGAAATGGAGCGGGGCGGCCTTTGGCAATCCGCGCGTATTGCACTTTCACACCTGTGGGGCCGAACCCCCCGGTGAGATTTCGTGGAATATCATTGACCCAACCATCCGGATTGATGGTGTGGCCGTTTGGCAAAACGGGCGGCTGGACCCGACCCTTGTGCCGGGTGGCGCGGATATTTTGGCGCGGTTTCCCTGTGTTGCCGCCAGTTTTGCCAGCCCTTCGCTGGATATTGGTGTTGATATGGGGCAATTTTTGCCTGTTTATGCTTGAACAGGGCTATGCCTAAACCCGTCTATGGCTGAACCAAAAATCAAAAAGGGCTGCATATGTTTTCTGGCGAATTTCCCCTGAACTGTTGGTATGTCGCGGGGCGGAGCGAGGATTTTGGCCACGATCTGCACGCGATGCGGTTGTTTGGGCGTGAGATTGTGTTTTTTCGCCGCACGGATGGGACGGTGGCGGCGCTAGAGGATGCCTGCCCGCACCGCAAATTGCCCTTGTCGATGGGCAAGCTGGACGGTGATCGCGTGGTGTGCGGCTATCACGGGTTAACCTTTGATGGGGCGGGGGACTGTGTAGCTGCCCCCACCCAGCCCGATGCCATTCCCAAACGCGCACGGGTGCGCAGCTATGCGCTGGTGGAATGCTACGGTTTTGTCTGGATATGGCCGGGCGAAGGGGCGGCGGATATGGCCGCACTGATCGACATTCCGAATTTTGACAACCCCGACTGGGGGGTGACCAAGCGCGGCTCGCTGGCAATTGGGTGCAACTATCTTTGGGTGGTCGACAATTTGCTGGACCCAAGCCATGTGGCGTGGGTGCATCTTACGTCTTTCGCGGGCGCAGGCACTGACAATGCGCCGCTGGATCTGGAGGAAGGCGCGGACCGCGTGATCGTGTCGCGCTGGATTTATGATGCGCCTGCATCGCCCTACTATCAACCGTTCCTGAGTTTTGCAGGCAATTGCGACCGCAAGCAGCATTATGAATGCC
>CBDTUV010000129.1:0-8252 GCA_965363575.1 uncultured Pseudorhodobacter sp.
AAGCCAGACACCCGCCTGAAAAAAGAACTCGGACACCGAGATGTTGTCAGGCAAACTGCCTTTTTTAATCAGCTCGGCATAAAGGATGTCTGGATAGCGCCCGAACAGGCGATCCATGGCGGGTTCCAAAAACCGCCGCTCAATATCTGAGCCGGGGGTGGGGCGTTGAAGCGTGAGTGCGGTAAAGATCGAAAGTTTCAATGATGGGTCGGCAACAGCGGCGCGCGTCAGCGCATTCACCAAGGTCACGGGCTTGCCAAGTCCGAGCGGCAGGGCAAGGCGGATCGTTCCCTTTGCCCGATGGAATAGTGCCAAAGCCATCGTGTCGGCATCGGTAAAGGTCTGGGGCGCTTTAGCCAAGGGCTTGCCAACCGGCATCGGGGGCAAAGCGTGGGCCGTATGTTTGCTCCAGCTCTTTCAGGCGGGTCGTGATCTCGGCAATGCCACGGGTGCGGGCATAGTGCATCGGCCCCCCTCGGAACGGTGCCCAACCCGTGGCGAATATCATGGTGCCGTCCAGCTGATCCTCGGTTTTGGCCACGCCTTGGCGCAGGACTTCGACACAAGCGTTCAACATCGGCAGGATAAGCCGGTCGGTCAAATCCGCTGGCAGCTCGGCATCGGAATGGGGATGCGGCGTGCCGTCGGACCAGTCATAAAAGCCCTTGCCAGTTTTCTTGCCCAAATCACCCGCTTTGACCTTGTCGCGCAGGGCTGCCGAGATTTCAGCCATTGGTTTTTCCAGATGTTGGCGCAAAGACTCTGCGACATGCAGGCCGATATCCAGTCCGACCTGATCGGCCAATGTCACTGGCCCCATCGGCATACCAAAGCGCAACGCGGCCGTGTCGATGGCCTCACTCGACACGCCCTCGTCCATCAAAACCATCGCTTCCATCAAGTAGGGCGTCAACACGCGGTTCACAATGAAACCAGGATAGTCGCTAACCATGCTCGGCAGTTTGCCAATGGATTTGCAGAACGCGGCAAGGCGGGTCACGGTTTGCGCATCAGTGTCTGGGCCTTTTACCACCTCAATAAGGTCAATTTTGGACACAGGATTGAAGAAATGCAGGCCGGCAAAGTGCGTTTTTGATAGGGCATGGGTTGCCATATCCGCAATTGAAAGGCTCGAGGTGTTCGAGGCAAGAATTGCCCCGTCTTTCATCCGCCCTTTTAAGTCGGTGAAAATCTTTTTTTTCAATGCCATAGCCTCTGGTGCGGCTTCGATAATCAGGTCAGCTTGACCGATGCCATAGCCCTTTGGGTCGGGCATCAACCGGTCCAGCGCATTGCGGGTTTCAATAAGGCTGAGGTGGCTGTCTTTGCAGATTTGCACCGCTGATTCTAAGGCGCGACCAAGCGGATCGGTGTTGACGTCGCCCAAAGTGACACGCTTGCCCTTGATCGCGGCCATAGCGGCGATTTCTGCACCCATCGTTCCCGCACCAATCACATGGACATGGGTGATGCTGTCATCCTCCGCGCCCGCTTCCTTTAGCGATTGGCGCAGGAAAAAGACGCGGCGCAGGTTTTTGGATGTGTCGGTTTTTAGCAGTCTGGCAAAGCTTTCAATCTCGCCCTGCTGCATGGCTTTGGGGTCGCCGCCGTGGTTTTCCCACAGATCAATCAGCGCGTAGGGTGCAGGATAATGCTCTTTTGGTGCCGTCTTTTCGGCTTGGCTGCGCATTTGGCGGGCGGCAAGGCTGCGGGCTTGATCGAACGCCATAGCATGGGCTTTTAGGCCCCGTGTCGGCGGGTCAATCTTGCCCTTTGCGGCGGCCTTTACAGCAGCGGCTACATGCCTTTCTTGCACCACCACATCTGCAATGCCCGAGGCTTTGGAGCGGTCGGTGTGGGCAGTTTTGCCCGTCAGCATCATGGTCATCGCGTCCAGTGGGTCTATCAAAGCAGGCAATCGAAAGGTGCCGCCAAGGCCGGGATGCAGGCCAAGCTGCACCTCGGGGAAGCCGAAGGACGCGCCGGGGGTCGCGATACGGTAGTCACAGGTAAGCGCCAGTTCAAACCCCGCACCAAGGGCTGCACCATGCACCACGCAGATCGTCGGGCAAGGCAGTGCCGCGATTCGGTCCAGCAGATCGTGGCCATGTTGCAAGAGGGCTTCGGCCCCAGTGTCAGACATGTCATCAAAGCTGGAAATATCGGCCCCGGCTGCAAAGCCCGACGGTTTTGCGGAGCGGATCACAAGCGCTGTTGGCATATCTGCCTCCGCCGCACTGATATGTCCATCCAACTCGCGGATCACATCCTCCGAGATTGTGTTGGTGCCAGTGTCTTTCTTATCCAGTACCAGCCACAAAATGCCGTCGCCGTCACGGCCTACGCACCAGTTGCCAAGCCGTGCGACAGCACCGCCAAGCTCTAATTTGGTTTCGCCCAAGAATTTTAGCACATGCCCTGTCATCACAGTGCCTCCAACAACATCGCACCGCCAAGGCCGCCACCGATACATTCGGTGGCGATGCCGCGTTTGGCGCTGCGTTTCTTCATGGCATTTGCCAGATGCAGCACAATTCGGTTGCCGCTGGTACCGACCGGATGACCCAGCGAAATCGCGCCGCCATCCACGTTCAATCGATCGCGGTCGATGTGGCCAAAGGCGGCGTCAAGACCCAGAACACCGCGACAGAAATCATAGTCATCCCAAGCGGCAAGGCAGGATAGCACTTGCGCCGCAAACGCCTCATTCACTTCCCACAGGTCGATATCATCCACACCAAGCCCATTGCGCTGCGCAATCGGGGTCGACGCCATGACGGGGCCTAACCCCATGATCGACGGGTCCAGCCCCGCCCATTCGCTGTCTGTGATCTGCGCCAAGGGTTGCAACCCATGCTGCTCGACCGCGCGTTCCGAGGCGAGGATGCACCAGCTTGCCCCATCCGTGATCTGGCTGGAATTGCCCGCGGTCACCTTGCCATAGGGCCGCTCAAACACCGGATTCAGCTTGGCCAGCCCTGCCATATCACTGTCAGGCCGCACGCCATCATCATGGTCATAAACCGTGCCGTTGTGGTCAAAGGCTGGCATGAGCTCGGCATCAAGCGTGCCGTCCGCTTGTGCCCGCGCCAGCCGATGATGGCTTTGCATTGCATAAGCATCGGCGGTTTCGCGATCAATGTTGAAGCGGTGGGCCAACACCTCGGCGGTTTGGCCCATGTTCAGGGCGGTGATCGGGTCGGTCAAACCGCGTTCCAAGCCAATTATGGGCTTGAAAAATTCGGACTTGATGCCAGCCATCGCGCGCGCCTGATCCAACGGACCTTTGGCCGCATACATGCGCCCGAACCATTCCACCGCTGATGATCGCAGCGTCAGCGGCGCATGGCTCAATGCCTCCGCCCCGCCAGCTAAGATCATCTGGTGGCTGCCATCGCGGATATAGCGGTAGGCGGTGTCGATGCTTTGCATGCCCGAGCCGCAGTTGATCTGCATGGTAAAGGCAACCATCGCTTCACCCAGACCAAGGCGCAGGGCGGCGACACGCGCGGGGTTCATCTCATCGGCAATCACATTGACGCAGCCAAGGATCACAAGGTCAAAGGCGGTGCGGTCAAAGGTTTGACGTGCCAGCAGCGGGCGGCCACATTGCACTGCCAGATCGACGGGCGTGAACGGGCCGGGGCCGCCGCGGGCCTTTAGGAACGGCGTGCGTGCGCCGTCGACCAGATAGACGCGTTGGCGGTGGGATACGGTCATTCTGCGTCCTCCGCTTTGGGGTTAGGCTTGACGCGTTTTTGTGTCTTAGGGCCTTTGAAATAGCGGGCGAACTCTTTGGGGGTGAAGTCGTCCACCGCGACGACCTGCGCCACCAGATCGTTCATTTTGGTGATTTGAACCAGCTCTGCCGCGCTTAGGATGCCGGCCTCCAGCCCTTGTTGTGGGGTCTTTTTCGCATCGCGCAAACGTTTCATAACAGGGGCCATTTCCACGACCTTGGCATAGCAAGTGTTCAGCACTTGCACGCCATCGCTGTTGCAACCCAGATGGATACGGCCCGTGATGCGGTCGCGCGTGGCCGAAGGTTCATAGATCAAATCGCTGCACGCCACGGCCAGAAGGTCACTTGGCCCGCGCTGCGTGGCCCCCGGTAAGGTCAAAAACCGCAGAAGCCACGCAGCCCAGCGGGCCGGCAGGTTCGCGATCACCTCATCCAAAGCCCGCTGCATGCGTTTGAACGCATCCTCGGCGGCGTAGTGAAGCAAGGGCAGATCGGCCTGTTGGCGGCCTTCGTCTTGCCACCGTTTTAGGGCTGCCGAGAGGATATACATGTCTGATAAGATATCGCCCATCCGGCCCGACAGCATTTCCTTGCGCTTCAGCGCCCCGCCTAGTGTCAGGAACATGAAATCGGCTGTCAGCGCATAGGCCGCCGACCAGCGTGCAAGCTGGCGGTAAATTGGCGTCGCCTTGCCCGCGTCGGGGGCTGGCGCAAACCGCCCACCGGTCAGCGCCCGACCCCAAGCCCGAAACAGCGTTCGGCTGGTATGGCCAACATGCGCCCAGAAAGATTTATCAAACATCTCCAGTGATTTGTCTTGGTCGGGTTCTTGTAACGCCAGCATATTATCCAACATATGAGGATGCGCGCGGATCGACCCTTGGCCAAAGATGATCAAGCTGCGGGTGACGATGTTCGCGCCTTCGACTGTGATCCCGATGGGTACGGCGCGATACAGCGGCAGCAGGTAGTTCGACGGCCCGTCAATCACTGCCTTGCCGGAATGTACATCCATCGCGTCATTCAATGCGTCACGCATACGGAATGTCGCGTGAGCCTTCATAATGGCAGAAATCACCGACAACGCGCGCCCTTCATCCAGCCCCGCACAGGTCAGATGCCGCGCCGCGTCCATCACATAGGCATCGGCGGCCAATCGCCCCATGCGCGCCTGCACGCCGCCGAATTTGCCGATGGGAAGGTTGAATTGCTGGCGGATGCGGGAATAGGCACCCGTCACATGCGCCGACAACGCAATGGCAGCACAGCCCATTGAGGGCAGCGAAATTCCGCGGCCGGCGGCAAGGGCGCTCATCAGCATCATCCAGCCACGTCCGGCATAATCCGGCCCACCGATGATGTTCTCAATGGGGATAAACACGTCTTTACCCGAGGTCGGGCCATTCATGAACATGGTCGAAGATGGCAAATGCCGCCGCCCGGTTTCCACACCTTTCAAGTCGGTTGGGACAAGCGCACAAGTGATACCGATGTCTTCGGTATCGCCCAACAATCCGTCAGGGTCGCGTAGTTTGAACGCCAACCCCAGCACGGTGCAAACGGGTGACAGCGTGATATAACGCTTGGCCCAGTTCAGGCGGATGCCCAAAACTTGCTCGCCCTGCCACTCGCCCTTGCAAATCACCCCGTCATCAATCATCGCGGACGCGTCTGACCCTGCCTCGGCGCTGGTCAAGCCAAAGGCTGGCAGTTCGCGGCCATCGGCCAAACGCGGCAACCAGAAATCTTTTTGCGCATCGGTGCCAAACTGATGCAGCAACTCGCCCGGCCCAAGCGAATTTGGCACCATGACCGTAACGGCGGCGGCCACAGAACGAGTTGAAATAAAGCGTATAACCTCGGAATGGGCGAGGGCAGAAAACGCCAATCCACCGTGTGATTTTGGAATAATCATGCCAAAGAATTTGTTTTCGCGTAGGAATTTCCACACCTCGGGTGGCAGATCGCCATCCACTTGGTTGATCTTCCAATCGTCGATCATCACGCACAGATCTTGGCAGGGTCCATCGAGAAACGCCTGCTCTTCGGCCGTTAGCTTAGGTGGTTTGACCGCCAGCAACTTTGACCAATCTGGGTTGCCCGAAAACAATTCGGCCTCCCACCAGACTTCGCCTGCGGTTAGCGCTTCACTTTCGGTCTGGGACAAAGCAGGCAGAACACCCTTGGCCCATTTGTGAATTGGCTTTGTCAGGTAATTTGCGCGCAGACTGGTCATTTCAACTCCTTGCCTAATACAAACGTTTGACGGGACGTCGCGGTTCCTGTGGTGCCGCAAGGATCACGCCACGTTCCTCGGCGTCCAAGTGTTTGTAGTGTCTTTCCGTGGCAACATCCTGTGCCCTTCGGGCGGTCGGTGTCGCACTTCAATCTTGAGCCCAAGATGCTTCAACGCCCACAAATACACTACCAATCTCGAAGTGATTGGCCGGGACTGGCGAGCAGATTGTGAAATTGTGGCCGCACTAGACTTTGGGAACATGTAACAAAATACCTCGCGTAAGTGACGAAGACTAAACAGGCTATGTTTGCTGTGGTACGATCAAAACAGGACAGGGTGCCGATTTAGTGACCCTACTGGCGATTGAAGATTCGAATAATGCTTCAAGCCAGGAACGGTTTGGAGAACCAACCACGATTATATCAGCTTCGCAGTCATCGGCGTATTCAATGATCGCCTCTTCGACTTGACCGATGCGCACTTCTATCTCGGTTTCAATATCTGTGCCGCTATCAAAGGCCAGTTCCGCAAGTTGTTTATTGCGGTCTTCAATGACTTGAATGTTATCAGCAGAGCCTAGAGGAATGACGGTGCCCATATGTCCCGCAGCTGATAGTCCGGTCTCTTCGAGTGCCGGCGGGACAACACTAAGCAAATACACTTTGCCGCCCATGATCTCCGCCATGTCAAAGGCGACATCCGCGATTTCGCGGTTCATATCCTGGTTGACGGTCGTTACGACCATGATCCGCTGGAAGCGCGCGTTTTGCAGACGTGATTCATCAACGGTCCCATGTTCTTTGTTTTTTTCGAGTTGGATCAGAGCAGACTGAAGTTCTTTAGCGTCATATGCCGGCTCGGCACCAGTCATACCCTCAGACGTGGCCTCTAGCATCTGATCTGCGTCAACAGCCATTGACCTTAGAACCTTCGCCTTATCATCACGGCTGAGCCTGTTGTCCCTCAGAACAATATCTGGCGTTTTGAAATAGCGGGCAGGGTTAGATATTCTCGTTTTTGCGTAGCGGGTCATACATCCCCTTTCACACCGCGATTGGATATCAATCGGGCAATTATTTTTGGTTGGCGTTTTTTTCAGCGGCCGCGCTTGGTTAGGTTAACTTGGATCTCGCGGGCGGCTTAGACGTTTTATTCCATGGCCCACTTGAAGCCCAGAAGGGCCATTTAACCTTGTCGGACGCCTTAAAGAATACCTGATCAGAGGTTGTAGCGCCCTGATGCAGATCAGCGGCATCGCGGTGACTGCCGATTTTCGTTCAAGCGGAAGAATTACAATCGGGGCTAACACCAATCAGCGCCGGAGTGCAATGCAAGGCTTACCTGCTGTTCAGCGAGACAATTGGAGCACTGCTCGACCATCTGCCGAGCGCGCCACGACATCCGATCCCGCTCGTCGCCTGATGAAACGCCGCTTCGCCAAGTGTGCAGCGCTTAAAGTCGGACCACAATAACACCGGGCCGAATCTCCCTGCGTCAAGCGCTTGGCATCCTGCGGCTTCGTCGGCGATCCTGACGCCTTTGCCCGCATTCGCGCCGACATTACCGGCGCAAATACCGTGTGCGGGCAGCAGGCTAGAGACGTGGCCAAGATAACCGGATGCTGGAGCGATGCTGGGCGCTGGAAATTACAATCAGACTAACTGATATCTGGGCTGCTAACCTGATCTGGATTAGTGCGCGAGCAAATTGCATGGCTTAAGAGTCAAAATGTGAGCGTGGTATCTGGATTTTTCCGGCGGCGAATAGCTGACGGTTTTCTGATGTCGCGTTTACACGAGGCATGCAATGGCTGATGGATTAGGTGATTCTACTGGCCCCCGTGACACTTCTTTCGCCTGGCGGAAGAGCAAACCAAGATCTCTGCAAAGGAAAAAGGACATGAATGATAAATTGAAAACATCCACTTTGCCCAAGTCGTCGGCAGCGACCGATGTTCCCGGCAAACCTAATCCGAAAAAACCTGCGAAAGACGAGCCCCGTGCCGCCGCCGCTGTTCATAAGACCGATCGGCCCGGCTTTGATCTGGGGGGATCTTCTGGCGACACGCATGCTGGTACGGGTTTGGGCCTTGGCAAAGATGCGTTTGACACGCCGGGCGACAGGCGGCTTCCCGGGCGGAGGCTTGATGGTAAACTGACAATTCCGCGCTGGAGCGGGCCCGAGCCAGAAGCCAAAACAGAACCGGTCGACAAGACCGCAGGGGCAGAACCCCACTTGGCGCCCAAGGCCAAAACAACGCGCTGACTGAGC
>CBDTUV010000130.1:0-8213 GCA_965363575.1 uncultured Pseudorhodobacter sp.
AATATGACGCACTGTTGTTGCCGGTGTATTTCGCACCGATTGCGACGCCGGAAGGAGCACTTGACCCTGCGTTTATGCAGCCCGATGGTATCCACCCGAACCGCGAAGGGGTGGCCAAGATTGTGGAAGCGATGGGGCCTGTGGTGGTAGAATTGCTGGGGCAGGTTGAGCCTTGATTTTGGTGTCGGACGAGGGGGGATATATGGATTTGATCGCTGAATTGGGGCAGGTTTTAGGGCCTGCGCATGTGCTGACAGGTGACGACCGGGCTGGGCATACCGGCGATTGGACCGGCAAATACACCGCAGATCCTGTGGCCGTGGTGCGGCCCGCCAACACGGATGAGGTCGCGGCTTGTTTGCGGATTGCGGCCAAGCACGGGGTTGATGTGGTGCCGATTTCTGGGCGCACGGGGCTGGTTGGGGGGGCGATGACCCATGGTGGGCTGATGATCTCGGTAGAGCGGATGAACAAGATCCGCGAGATCAGGCCAGAGGCGCGGATTGCCGTGGTTGAGGCAGGCGTGATTTTGGACCGCTTGCACGAGGCAGCGGATGCCGAGGGTTTGTATTTCCCGCTGTGGTTTGGGGCGCGGGGGTCGGCAATGATTGGGGGCGTGTTGTCCACCAATGCGGGCGGGTCGAACGTGCTGCGCTATGGGTCCACGCGGGCGCTGTGTTTGGGGTTAGAGGTGGTTTTGGCCGATGGGCAGGTGTTGAACCTGATGAGCGAGTTGCACAAGGACAACTCCGGCTATGATTTGCGCAATCTGTTTATTGGGGCCGAAGGGACACTGGGGATTATCACGGCGGCGGTGATGAAGCTGGTGCCACGCCCGCGCGCCTATGCCACGGCGACGTTGGCGGCGCGGTCATTGCCCGATGCGTTGGTGTTGCTGAACCGGCTGCGTGAGGCGACGGGCGGGGCGGTGGAGGCGTTTGAGTATATGCCCGAAAGCTATATGCGCAGGCTGGCCGAGGCGCGGCCCGATATTCGCCAGCCGTTTACCCCGCGCCAAGCGGTGAATATTTTGGTGGAAATAGGGGCCACGGCGCCGCGCGATGCTGTGCCTGATGCGCAAGGTGAAGTGCCGGTGACGGTGCTGTTGCAAGAGGTGTTGGCCGAGATGATGGAAGAAGGTGCCGTGCTGGACGCCGAGATCGCGCAATCGGTGGCGCAGCGACGTGCCATGTGGGAACGGCGCGAATTGGCGGCCGAGATTACCTTTGACCGCAAACCTGCGATTGATACCGATGTGGCCTTGCCGTTGGACAAGGTTGATGTGTTTTTGCGCGCCATGGCTGCGCGTTTGCCTTTGCTTGATCCGGGGGCCGAGGATCTTTGCGTCGCCCATCTGGGGGATGGAAACGTGCATTATACCGTGTTCCCGACCCGGGATGACGCCGCACTTTATGACCGGGTTGTTGAGGCGGTAGAGGATGAGGTGCAGGCTTTGCGCGGTAGTTTTTCGGCGGAACATGGGGTGGGCCTGTCCAAGCGTGCCTCTATGGCGCGGCGCAAAGACCCGGTGGCCTTGGCGGTCATGCGCAGCGTGAAGGCCGCGTTGGACCCTGACAACCGCATGAACCCCGGCAAGATTATTCCGGATCTGTCCTGAAACGGGCCAGCGTGGGGGCCATGGCGCGCCAATCGCGCGACCTTGCGCGCAGGCGGGCCACGGTGGGCAACCAGCGCAACCAGCTTGCCGTGACCCGTGCTTGCGCCCAGATGCCGGGTGCGCGGGTGCGATAGGCGGTTATGGCCGCCTCTTGCAGTATATGGGCGGTTTTGGGGACGTTTTCGCCGTCGGCCATCAAGGAATGGACAAAGATCATCAAGTCTATCGCCAGCCCGCGAGGATCAGATTTCACGTTGGAAAAGCGTTCTAGGTCAATAAAATGTATCGCTTTGCCATCCCAGCAAAAATCACGGATTGCAGGTCTGCCATGGCGATAGCTGACCAGATGCAGCTGTGCCAGTGCAGCCCCTGCGGCGGCAAAGATAGGGACAAGCGTATCAGCCGGCATGTCTGGGCTGGCCCACATCAATTGGCGCAGGGTTGGTCCCAGATCGGGGGTGACAAACCAATCCGGCCCTTCGGCCAGAATAGGGGCGGCAGGCAGGCCCAACGCGGCCAAGCTGTGCAGGCCCGCCTGTTCGCGCAGGAACGCTGTGCTGCCGCTGCCTTTTTGCACGCGCATCCAGCCTGAAAGCCGCTCGGTCTGTTTTAACCAAACCTTGCGGCCATCGGGCAGCATCAGCGCTTGAATGCGGTGGTATGGCCCGGCCAAGGCCGCATTAATTGCGGCATTTAGGGTCGCATCAATGCCAGTCAAAGAAACCTGCCGGCGCACGGGCCTTAAGCTTGCGCGCAAGGTCGCGGCCCATGGCAGGGCCATCGGCAATCGGCCCACGGACATCATCGGCCAAGGATTCCGAGCCATCGGGGCGCAGGATTTCGCCACGCAGCCACAAGCTGTCACCGTTCAACAGCGCGAGTGCGGCGATTGGCGTTTCGCAAGACCCATCAAGTTCGCTTAGAAACGCGCGTTCGGCATTCACGCGCTGCCCGGTGGGGGTGCAGTGAATGGCCTCCAGCATGGCTTGCACGCGCGGATCGTCGGCGCGGCGCTCAATGCCAATCGCGCCTTGGGCCACGGCGGGCAGCATCTCTTCGGGTTCAATCGCGGATTTGACCACATGGGCCATGCCGAGGCGGTTCAGACCCGCCATGGCCAGGAAAGTGGCCACGGCCACGCCATCCTCAAGCTTTTTCATTCGGGTTTGCACGTTGCCGCGAAATTCAACCAGCTTCAGGTCGGGCCTGCGCAGCGCCAATTGCGCGCGCCGCCGCAAGCTGGACGATCCCACCACAGCGCCATGCGGCAAATCGGCCAAGCTGTTGATGCTGGGCGACACAAAGGCGTCACGCACATCTTCGCGCGGTAAATAGCAATCGAGCATCAGGCCATCCGGTTGCAAGGTTGGCATGTCCTTCATCGAATGAACCGCGATATCGATAGAGCCGTCCAGCAGCGCCTCTTCAATCTCACGGGTGAACAGACCCTTGCCGCCGATATCTTTCAGCGCGCGGTCTTGGATCATGTCACCAGTGACTTTGATCACCACCACCTCAAACGCCTGTTCGGGCAAATCAAAGGCAAGCATCAAACAGCGTCGCGCTTCATGCGCCTGCCACAACGCAAGGAGAGAGCCACGAGTGCCAATCCGCAAAGGTTGGCTGGGGGAGGGGAGTGCGTTTTTCATGCCGCCCTTCTAGCGCCGAGAGGTAGGGCTGACAACTGGCGATGATGTGTCATATTGACAAGTCGGTCACATCTTGGAACTCAAGGGGCCAGAAACATGGAGATTGCTATGACTGACAAAACCATTCTGCGTGCGCTGCGCGGCGAAACCCTGCCCACGCCCCCGATTTGGATGATGCGTCAGGCCGGTCGTTACTTGCCCGAATACCGCGCGACACGGGCTGAGGCCGGCGATTTTCTGAAATTGTGCTACAACCCTGATTTGGCAGCCGAGGTGACGTTGCAGCCGATCCGGCGCTATGGCTTTGATGCGGCGATTTTGTTTGCCGATATTTTGCTGTTGCCCCAAGCGCTTGGTGCGGACTTGTGGTTTGTGACAGGCGAAGGCCCGCGCTTGTCAACGATCACCGACATGGCGGGGGTAGCGGCGTTGAAACCCACGGCAGATATCCATGACACCTTGTCGCCAATCTATGAAACCGTAAAAATTCTGGCGCGCGAATTGCCGCCTGAAACCACGCTGATCGGCTTTGCCGGTGCGCCTTGGACGGTGGCCACCTATATGGTTGCAGGGCGCGGCACGCCCGACCAAGCGCCAGCGCATAAGCTAAAAGACACGGACCGCGCGGCATTTGTGGCGCTGATTGACCGGATTACCGATGGCACGATTGAATATCTGGATGCCCAAGTGCAGGCCGGCGCTGAGGTGATAAAGCTGTTTGACAGCTGGGCAGGCAGCCTAAAGGGCCAGGATTTCCATGATTTCGCCTTGTTGCCCACCAAGCGCATCATCGCGGAACTGAAAGCCCGCCACCCGAACCTGCCGATCATCGCGTTCCCACGCGAGGCAGGCGATGGCTATATCGGGTTTGCACGCGCCACCGGGGCTGATTGCGTGGCGGTGGACAATTCCGTGACCCCGGAATGGGCGGCAAAACATGTGCAGGTCGATGGTTGCGTGCAAGGCAACCTTGCCTCACATCACATGGTCACAGGCGGTCAAGCGCTGGTCGATGAAACCCGCCGTATCGTCAAAGCCTTTTCGGGCGGGCCGCATATTTTCAACCTCGGCCATGGGATTACACCTGATGCTGACCCCGACAATGTGACCCGGATGATTGAGGCTGTGCGGGGGGGCTAATGCCCCTTTTAGGTATTTGGACCAAGATGAAAGCGTGGGATAATTCTGTGTGTTTCATCTTGGCACAAATACCTAAAGGCATCGGGTTAAAAAGCGCAGCGGGCGCAAACCTATCGCGCGATGGCGCCGCACCGTTTATTGTTCAGAACAGCCTTGCAAGCCGTGTGGCTTTGGGGTCGTCTGTCTGTTCAGGCGAAAGGGGCAAGACATGCAAGACTGGTGGCGTAATTCGGTAACCTATCAAATCTATCCCCGCTCGTTTCAGGACAGTTCGGGCAATGGGATTGGCGATATTGCTGGGATCACTGCGCGGTTGGATCACGTCGCCTCGCTGGGGGTTGACGCGATTTGGCTTTCGCCCGTGTTCCCGTCGCCTATGGCCGATATGGGGTATGATGTTTCGGATTATACCGACATCGATCCGCTGTTTGGCACATTGGCTGACTTTGACGCAATGTTGGCGCGGGCGCATGCGCTGGGGTTGAAGGTGATTGTGGATCAGGTCATCAGCCATTCCTCGGATCAGCATCCGTTCTTTGTGGAAAGCCGGTCCAGCCGCGACAATCCGCGTGCTAACTGGTATGTCTGGGTGGACCCTAACGCCGATGGCAGCCCGCCCAACAATTGGGTTTCGGTCTTTGGCGGGTCGGCTTGGGAATGGGATGCGCGGCGGCGGCAGTATTATTTGCACAACTTCCTGACTTCGCAGCCGGATTTCAATTTTCACAACCCTGATGTTCAAGACTGGTTGTTGCAAACCATGCGTTTTTGGTTAGAGCGCGGCGTGGATGGGTTTCGTCTGGATACGGTCAATTTCTATTTCCATGACCAAAAGCTGCGTCCGAACCCGCCTGACCCGCGCAATACGTTGGCCCCCAAGGTCAATCCTTACGACATGCAAGACCATCTTTTTTCCAAGAACCGCCCCGAAAATCTGGCCTTTTTGGAACGTTTGCGCGCGCTTACCGATGAATTTGACGATCGCGCAATGGTGGGCGAAGTCGGCGAGTCGCGCCGCGCGGGTGAGATTATGGCCGCCTATACGGCGGGCAACACCCGCCTGCATATGGCCTATTCCTTTGATATGCTTGGCCCCGAATTCACTGCCGAGCATTTTCGCCAAAAGATCGAAGGCTTTTATGCCGCTGCCCCGAATGGCTGCCCGTGTTGGAGCTTTTCCAACCATGATGTGATCCGCCACGTCACCCGCTGGGCCGAGTTCGGCACGCGCGAGGCCTTGGCAAAGCAGGCGATTGCGATGTTGGTCGGGTTTCAAGGGTCCTTGTGCATCTATCAAGGCGAGGAGTTGGGGCAGACTGAAACGGATATCCTATATTCCGAATTGACAGACCCGCCGGGGTTCAAGTTCTGGCCTGATTACAAAGGCCGCGATGGCTGCCGGACGCCGATGGTTTGGGATGATAGCGAGCAGGCGGGGTTTACCACGGGCACGCCTTGGCTGCCGATCAAGCCTGCGCAAAAGGCGCAGAATGTGGCGGGGCAAGGCGAGGGGTCGGTGCTGGCGGCCTATCGTGAGGCGTTGGCGTTTCGGCGCAGCACCCCGGCGTTAAGGGAGGCGGGGACGGTGTTTTTGGACCTGCCAGAGCCGATTTTGGGGTTTCTGCGGGGGGATGTGATGTGCGTTTACAACCTGTCGGAAACGCCTGTCGCTTTGACGGTAAGCGGAGCGGCCAGCCTGCAAGGCCCAAGCCAGAACGCCACGCTTGCGGGTGACGCCTTGGCGCTTGGGGCCAATGGGTTTGCGTTTTTGACTGGGGCCACGGGCGCGGTAGCGGTGGCCTAAACCCCTTGGTCGGGCGGGGCGAGGTCGGCGAGAATCGGGCAGTCGGGACGGTCGTCGCCGTGGCAGCAGGTGACCAGATGCGACAGCGTGTCTTGCATCGTTTGCAGGGCGGCGATTTTCTCGGCGATCTGGGCAAGGTGGCGCTGGGCAATCTCTTTCACATCGGCGCTGGCGCGGCTTTGATCTTCATAGAGTGACAGCAGGACGCGGCAATCCTCTATCGTGAAGCCCAAGGCGCGGGCGCGGCCCAAAAAGCCAAGTTTGTGCACGTCGCTGTCGCGAAAAGCGCGGTAGCCATTGGGGTCGCGCAAGGGGCGGATCAGGCCCACTTCCTCATAATACCTTATGGTTTTGGCGGGCAGGCCCGCGCGTTTTCCGGCCTCTTTGATATTCATGACGGCACCTGAGCGATTTTTGGGGTGACCCAGCGCAAACGCAGCGCGTTGGTCAGCACAAACACCGATGACATGGCCATCGCACCTGCGGCGAGAATGGGCGAAAGCTGCACGCCCCAGATCGGGTATAAGGCGCCTGCGGCGACGGGGATCAGGGCGGCGTTATAGCCAAAGGCCCAAAACAGGTTTTGTTTGATGTTGCGCATGGTGGCATGACTGATCGTGAGGCCGGACACCACGCCGCGCAAATCGCCCGACATCAGCACCACGTCTGCGGCCTCAATCGCGACATCGGTGCCGGTGCCGATGGCGATCCCTACATCGGCGGCGGCCAGCGCCGGGGCGTCATTGATACCGTCACCGACGAAGGCGAGCTTTTGACCTGTCGCGCGCAGCTCGTTCAGCGCGGCGACCTTGCCATCGGGTAGCACCTCGGCCACCACGTCGCGTATCCCCAATTCGGCGGCGATAACGCGTGCGGTTTCAACGTTGTCGCCCGAGATCATCACCACCCGCAGGCCCATCGCCTTTAGGGCGGCAATGGCCGCAGGGGTGCCGGGTTTTATCGGGTCGGCCACGCCGATCACTGCCGCGATTTCGCCGTTTAGGGCGGCATAAAGTGGGGTTTTGCCGCTGCTGGCCAATGTGGCCCCCGCTTTGGCGAGGGTGCCGACCTCGACGTTTTGTTGCTTCATAAAGCGGGCAGAGCCTACCAGAACACGCTGACCTGCGACCTGTGCCTCAATCCCGTGGCCGGTGTGTGAGGCGAAATCAAAGGCGGGAGGCAGGTCCAGCCCACGGTCATGGGCGGCGCGCAAAATGGCCTGTGCGATGGGGTGTTCGGATTTGGACTCGACGGCGGCGATGCGGGCCAGAACGGTTGCAGACTCGAACCCTTTGGCCAGAATAAGATCGGTCAGTTCGGGCCTGCCCGCGGTTAGGGTGCCGGTTTTATCTAGGGCGATGGTGCCGACCGATTGCAGGGATTGCAAAGCGGAGCCTTTGCGAAACAGCACGCCGAGTTCGGCGGCGCGGCCTGTGCCGACCATGATGGACACGGGCACGGCAAGGCCCATGGCGCAGGGGCAGGCGATGATAAGGACGGCGACGCCTGCGACCAGCGCGTGGGTCAGCGCGGGGTCGGGGCCAAAGATCAGCCAAACCGCGATGGTTAGGGCGGCCACGGCCAGCACCGCAGGGACAAACCAGCCGGTGATTTTGTTGACCAGATCCTGAACCGGCAAGCGCGCGCCTTGGGCGGCGCCCACCATGCGGATAATCTGCGCCAGCATCGTATCGGCCCCCACGGCCTGCGCGCGGTAGCGCAGCGCGCCGGTGCCGTTAACCGTGCCGCCAGTGATTTTAGCGTCTGTGGTTTTGGCAACGGGGGCGGGTTCACCGGTGATCATGCTTTCATCGACATAGCTTTGCCCGTCGATCACGATGCCATCGACGGCTACTTTTTCGCCGGGGCGCAGGTGCAAAATGTCGCCGACGACGACCTGTTCCAGTGCCAGATCCATAACCGCTCCGTCGCGCTCGACCTGTGCGGTTTTGGGCGCAAGGCCCACAAGGCGGGCGATGGCGGCCCCGGTGCGGCCTTTGGC
>CBDTUV010000131.1:0-8155 GCA_965363575.1 uncultured Pseudorhodobacter sp.
ATGCGGTGATTTCGGACAGTTTGAACCATGCGTCGATCATTGATGGGATCAGGTTGTGCAAGGCCAAGCGCTACCGCTATGCCAATTCGGATATGGCGGATCTGGAGGCGCAGCTGGTTGCGGCCAAGGCTGCGGGTGCGCGGTTTATCATGATTGCGACCGACGGTGTGTTTTCCATGGATGGGTATTTGGCAAAATTGCCGGAAATCCGTGCTTTGGCAGATGCTTACGGGGCGTTGTTGATGGTGGATGACTGCCATGCGACGGGGTTTATGGGGCCAGAGGGGCGCGGCACACCTGCGCATTTTGGTATTCGGGCGGATGTGATGACGGGCACGCTGGGCAAAGCGCTGGGAGGCGCGCTGGGGGGGTATATTGCCGGACCGCAGCCGGTGATTGATTTGTTGCGGCAACGCGCGCGGCCATATTTGTTTTCCAACGCTTTGCCGCCTGCGATTGTGGCGGCGGGGATTGCCGCGCTGGATTTGGTTGAAGCGGCTGACGGGTTGCGCGCGCAACTGTTTGAAAACGCTGCCTATTGGCGCAAAGGGTTGGGGGAGGCGGGGTTTGAGTTGTTGCCCGGCGAGCATCCGATCATTCCGGTGATGCTGGGCGAGGCGCGGTTGGCGCAAGACATGGCGGCGGAGTTGCGTAAGCGCGGTGTGCATGTGGCAGGATTTTTCTTTCCGGTGGTGCCAAAGGGGCGGGCGCGGATACGGACGCAGATGAATGCGGCGTTGACCCGCGCGGATCTGGACTTTGGGCTGGATGCGTTTGCGGCGGCGGGTCGCGCTGTTGGGGTGCTTTAGATGCGAAATGATATGAAAGCACTGGTCAAGGCACGGCCGGAGCCGGGGTTGTGGATGGAGCGGCGCGGGGTGCCGGAGATTGGGCCCGATGATGTGCTGATCCGGATCAAGAAAACCGGAATTTGCGGCACGGATATTCACATTTGGAACTGGGACGAATGGGCGGCGAAAACCGTGCCGGTGCCGTTGATCACCGGGCATGAATTTGCCGGTGAGATTGTAGAACTGGGCCGCAATGTAGACGGGTTGGAGATTGGTCAGCGTTGTTCGGGTGAAGGGCATTTGATTGGCAAGCAAAGCCGCCAAAGTCGGGCGGGCAAGTTCCATCTGGACCCGGCCACGCGGGGGATTGGGGTGAATGAGCCCGGTGCGTTTGCGGAATATCTGCGCTTGCCTGCGTTCAATGTGGTGCCCTTGCCCGATGCGATTGACGATGAGATTGGCGCGATTTTGGACCCGTTGGGCAATGCGGTGCATACGGCGCTGAGCTTTGATTTGGTGGGCGAGGATGTGCTGATTACCGGGGCGGGGCCGATTGGGATAATGGCTGCGGCGGTGGCGCGGCATGTGGGGGCGCGGCACGTGGTGATTACCGATGTGAACCAAGCGCGGCTGGATCTTGCGGCCGAAGTCGCCGATGTGGTGCCGGTGAATGTGACGCGCGAGGATTTGCGCGATGTGATCCCCGCCTTGAAAATGAAGCAAGGCTTTGACGTCGGGATGGAGATGTCTGGCAATCAGGCCGCGTTGGACCAGATGGTGGACGCGATGACCATGGGCGGGCGGATTGCGATGCTGGGCATTCCACCCGGCAAAAGCCCGGTGGATTGGAGCCGGATTGTGTTCAAAGCGATCACCATCAAAGGGGTGTATGGGCGTGAGATTTTTGAGACTTGGTACAAGATGATTGCGATGCTGGAGAACGGGCTGGATGTACGGCGGGTGATCACGCATCGGTTCAAGGTGGATGAGTTTGAGGCCGGGTTTGAGGCGATGCGGTCCGGGCTGTCTGGTAAGGTTGTGCTGGATTGGGGGTAGGGGCCGGGATCGGTGCTTGCCCGTGCATTGGTTAGGCCGCAAAGTGCAAAGCGGAATGCAAGAGGACAGCCCGATGACCAGCCCACCAGACCCCCAGCTTTTGGACGGGATTCCGATGCCTGTGGTGGTGATTGATCCCGATGGGCGGATTGACGCGGCCAATGGCCCTGCGGTGGATTTGTTGGGTGAGGCGCTGGTCGGGCGGCTATATTTGACCGCATTTCGCCAGCCTGCCTTGGCCGCGTCTATCGATGCGGCCTTGACCGGTGGTCAAGCGGGGGTGTCTCGGTTCTTGCAGCAAGGGGGCCGGGTGTTTCGCGTGACGGTCACGCCGGTGCCGCAAGGGGTGGTTTGCGCCTTTGAGGATGTGAGCGAGCAAGAGCAAATCGGCCAGATGCGGCGCGATTTTGTGGCCAACGTCAGCCATGAGCTGCGCACGCCTTTGACGGCCCTTTTGGGATTTATTGAGACTTTACAAGGGGCTGCGCGCGATGATACGGCAGCGCGTGCGCGGTTTCTGGCGATTATGGAGCGGGAGGCCGGGCGCATGAACCGGCTGGTGGGGGATTTGCTGTCGCTGAGCCGGGTTGAGGCGCAAGAGCGGGTGCGCCCAACGGCCAGTGTGGATTTGGCGGCAGTTTTGGCGCGGGTTGTGGCGGATTTGCGGCCTGTGGCCGAGGCGGCGGCGGTTGAAGTGCGGGTGGTGGCGGACTTGCAAGCGCCCGTTCCGGCCCCTGTGCAAGCCGATTTGGACCAGATGGTGCAGGTGCTGACCAATCTGATTGAAAATGCGATCAAATATGGTGGGAACGGCAAGCTAGTGACGGTCACTTTGCAGTTTGACGCGCGCGATGCGGTGCTGCGCGTGCCTACCTTTCGCATTGATGTGACCGATCAGGGCGAAGGGATCGACGCCATTCACCTGCCGCGCTTGACTGAGCGGTTTTACCGGGTCGATGCGCATCGGTCGCGTGAAAAGGGCGGGACGGGTTTGGGGCTTGCGATTGTAAAGCACATCCTGAACCGCCATCGGGGGCGGTTGATTATTGCCAGTGCGCGCGGGGCAGGCAGCACGTTCAGCGTGGTATTGCCTGCGCTTGTGGCGGTTAAAGACGGCTGATCCTGTCAGTCAGCAGCGCAAAAAATCCATCGGCATCGACATCGCCGATGAACATCGCGTTGGGGGCGCGGCCCGTGACACCCCACCAATCGGCCACGGTCATGCCCAATGTCAGGTCAGACGTGGTTTCAATTTCCACATTGATCTGGCGGCCCGAAAAGAGGCCGGGTTGCAGCAGCCAAGCGATCACGCAAGGGTCGTGCAAGGGCGCGCCGTCCGATCCGTATTTTTCCTTGTCGAAGCGTTCAAAGAAATCGGTCCATTCGGCCACCATGCGCCCGGCTTCGGTGCCCATGTCGCGAAAGGCTTGGACGCGCGGCGCGGTGGTCAGGGCTTTATGGGTCACATCCAGTGGCATCACGGTAATCGGCGCGCCAGATTTGAAAACGATTTCAGCGGCTTCCGGGTCGACGTAAATGTTGAATTCAGCGGCTGGGGTGATGTTGCCCACCTCAAAATAAGCGCCGCCCATCAGCACGATTTCTTGCACGCGGGCAATGATATCGGGCGCGCGGCTAAAGGCTGTGGCGATATTGGTCAGCGGCCCCAGCGGGCAAAGTGTCACTGTGCCAGCGGGGTGATCCCGCAAGGTGTCTATAATGAAATCAACGGCGTGTTCGGGTTGCAGCGGCATCTTTGGCGTTGGCAATTGTGGGCCATCAAGGCCGGTTTTGCCATGCACATGTTCAGCCGTAACCAGCTTGCGTTTGAGCGGCGCATCGCAGCCCGAAAAGACCAAGGCATCAGGCCTGCCTGCAAGCTCACAGACAATCCGCGCGTTTTTGGCGGTTAGTGACAGCGGCACATTGCCTGCCACCGCCGTGATCCCCAGCACATCCAGTTCGCTGGGCGAGGCGAGGGCCAAAAGGATGGCCACGGCATCATCCTGGCCGGGGTCTGTGTCGATGATTATCTTGCGCGGTGCCATAGGTGCCTCCTGTCAGGTGGGCACAGCAAAGCCTGCCTTGGCGGGATTGTCCATAAGGGAAAACCGAGGGCGCGCTGGCCCTCGGTTTCATGCAGTACGGGGTCGGGATCAACCGTCGAAATTGATCTCTTCCATGATGCGCAAGGCGGCAGGGCGGGCCTTGGCGACAGAGGTCAGGTCAAGGCTGTCGGGGGTAAAATCACCCCAGCTTTGCACCAGTTCCGACCGTGCCACTCCGGGTTTTACCGGAAATTCATAGTTGGTTTCGGCATAGATTTTCTGCGCGTCATCGCCCGACAACCATTCCATGAACTTCAAAGCGGCATCCTTGTTGGGCGCAGATTTGGTCATCGCCACGCCTGAAATATTCAGGTGCGTGCCGTCGCCTTCGAACACCGGGAAATCAACGCGCACCGCATCGGCCCATTCTTTTTGATCGGGGTCATTGATCATTTGGCCCATGTAATAGGTGTTGCCGATGGCAATGTCGCATTCGCCGGCCCAGATCGCCTTGGCCTGATCGCGGTCACCGCCTGCGGGTTTGCGGGCCAGATTTGCCTTCAGTCCTTCGGCCCAGGTTTTGGCATAGGCCTCATCATGGTGCGCAATCACGGCACCGAGCAGCGCCACGTTATAGTCATTGGTGCCAGAGCGAGAGCAGATGCGCCCGCGCCATTTGTCCGAGGCGAGGTCTTCGTAGGTCGTGACCTCACCGGGGGCAACGCGGGTTTTGGAGGCATAGATAATGCGCGCGCGCGAGGTCAGGCCAAACCATTGGTTGCCCGGATCGCGCAGGGTGGCTGGGATATTGGCGGCCAAAATGCTCGAGTCGACGGGTTGGGTGACGCCTGCGTCCACAATCTGGGTCAGGCGCGCGATGTCGACCGTCAGCACCAAATCAGCGGGGCTGCGATCACCTTCAGCAATCAGGCGTTCTGCCATGCCTTTGTCAACAAAAGCGATATTCACGTCGATCCCGGTTTCTGCGGTAAAGGCATCGGCCAGGGGTTGGATCAAGTCAGGTTGGCGGTGGGAATAGACATTCACCTCATCGGCAAGGGCGGGCAGCGCGATTGTGCCAAGCATAAGGGTTGCGAGAGTGGACAGGCGTATCGACATTGTTGACCTCTTTTGTCGGGTTTATACGATACTTTAAACCTGACTCTTTTACTCAGGTCAATACCCCGCGTGATGCGACTGCGCGCCGTGCCATTTCATCTTGGCCCAAATACCTGAACCTAAGGTCTGCCCCGCAGCGCTGCTTTGGCCGCTTTATCCTCGGCCTTGGCGCGGTTCCATAACGCGTCCATTTCGGCCAGATCACTTTGTGCGGGGGTCTTGTCTGCCTCGGCCAGATAATCCTCAATCCGGCCAAAACGGCGGGTGAATTTTTGATTGGCGCTGCGCAAGGCGGCCTCGGGGTCGATGTTCATGTGGCGCGCCAGATTGGCCATAACGAACAGCAAATCGCCAAATTCTTCGGCCTGTTCGGCTTCATTTAAGGTATCGCGCGCTTCAACCAATTCGCGCGATTCCTCTATGAGTTTGTCCAGCACCTCATCAGTGGTGGGCCAATCAAACCCTACGCGTGCGGCGCGCTTTTGCAGTTTGACGGCGCGGGTCAGTGCGGGCAGGCCAAGTGCCACGCCGTCGAGCACGCGAGCGGGACCGCGCTCAGCGGCTTTGATGCGTTCCCAATCGGCGGTTTGCTGCTCGGGGCTTTTGTCGCGGGACTCGGTGCCAAACACATGCGGGTGGCGGGCGATCATTTTGTCGGAAATCGCATCGGTGATGCTGGCAAAGCTGAACAGGCCGGCCTCTTCGCCGATCCGCGCATGATAGACCGATTGCAACAGCAAATCGCCCAATTCGCCTTCTAACTCGCCCCAAGCCTTGCGTTCAATCGCGTCGGCCACCTCATAGGCTTCTTCAATTGTATAGGGGGCGATGGTGGAGAAAGTCTGTTCAATATCCCACGGGCAGCCTGTGTCTGGGTCGCGCAACCGGGCCATTATTTCCAAAAGCCGCGGCATCCCGCCCGCTGGGTCGGCGATGAGCGCGTCGCTGGTGGCGCGGGAATATGCGGGTGGGGCCATTGCGGAACCTTTCAAATTGCGGTTTGGTGGCGCATGAATTTATGCCGATAGGAGTAGCCCATGCCCGTTCTGAATGCCATTGCCGGATATGCCGAGGAAATGACCGGATGGCGGCGGCATTTGCACCAGCACCCGGAACTGCGGTTTGACTGCCACCAGACGGCGGCGTTTATCACCGAGCGGTTGCGCGAGTTTGGGGTGGATGAGTTGCACGGCGGAATTGCGACAAGCGGCATTGTGGCGATCATCAATGGCCAAGGCGACGGCCCGACGATTGGCTTGCGGGCCGACATGGACGCGCTGCCGATCACTGAGGCGACAGGGGTCGAGTATGCCTCTACCGTGCCGGGGCGGATGCATGCTTGCGGCCATGACGGGCATGTGACGATGCTTTTGGGGGCTGCGAAGTATTTGTGTGAAACCCGGCGGTTCAAGGGCCGTGTCGCCTTGCTGTTTCAACCCGCCGAGGAGGATGGCGGCGGGGGTGAGGTCATGGTGCAAGAAGGCATTATGGACCGCTTTGACATTGCGCAGGTTTACGGCATCCACAACGCGCCGGGTGTGCCGTTTGGACATTTCACGACAACGCCGGGGGCGCTTATGGCCTCGGTTGATACGGCGACGGTGGTGGTTACGGGCAAAGGCGGGCATGGCGCCACGCCGCATGAGTGTATTGACCCGGTGGTCGCGATTGTGGGGATGGTGCAAGCGATCCAGACGATCATTCCGCGCAATGTCTATGCGCTGGATGAGGCGGTTATTTCAGTCACCCAAATCCATACAGGTTCGGCCAGCAATATCATCCCCGAGGATGGTTGGTTTTGCGCCACGATCCGTTGTTTTGACCCCGAAGTGCGCGCGCTGCTGAAACGGCGCTTCCATGAGATTGTCGACGGTCATGCCATGGCTTACGGCGTTACGGCGGCGGTAGACTATGACTGGGGCTATCCGGCCACGGTGAACCACCCCGACGAGGCGGCCTTTGCAGCCGAGGTGGCGGCCGAGATTTCGGGGGCCGATGCGGTTGAGGCGAATGGGGCGCGCGAAATGGGGTCCGAGGATTTCAGCTATATGCTGGAGGCGCGGCCCGGGGCCTATTTGTTCATGGGGATAGGCGAGGGCGCAGGGCTGCACCACGCCCGCTATAATTTCAATGATGAGGCAGCCCCGGTGGGGGCGAGCTTTTTTGCCCGGCTTGTGGAGCGTGCCCAGCCGTTGCCCTAAAGGCTTGGTTTGAAAGCTTGGCATACGGCTGGTTTGGGTTTTTCCAAACTGCTAGGCTCGTGGTCGATTGCGACAGTTGAGGAGCCCCCGTGATGACCGTGACCCAAACCCATAACGGCCCAACCCCTGCCGAACTTTGGCAGATGGACCGCGACCATTCTTTGCACCCTTGGGCGAATTTTGGCCCGTTTGAAAAAGACGGCTCGTTGATCATGGCGCGGGGCGAAGGGTGTTATTTGTGGGACGCAGAGGGTCGACGCTATTTCGATGCGGTGGGCGGCATGTGGTGCACCAATATTGGGCTGGGGCGGGCGGAAATGGGCCAAGCCATGGCCGATCAGGCGGTGCAGCTTGGTTTTGCCAATAGCTTTGTCGATATGGCCAATGGCCCGTCTGCGATGCTGGGGGCGAAACTCGCCAGCCTTGCGCCCGGCGACCTGAACCGTGTGCATTTCACGACGGGCGGCTCTACTGCCATCGATACGGCCTACCGCATGGTGCATTATTACCAAACCTGTCTGGGGCGGCCTGCGAAAACCCAAGTGATTGCGCGGAACTATTCCTATCATGGGTCCACCTATATCTCTCAGAGCATTGGCAAGCGCCCCGGTGACCGGGTGCCGCAGTTTCGCTATAAGGAAAGCGGGATCCACCATATCAGCGCGCCCAATTTCTACCGCGCACCCGAAGGCATGGATGAGGCGGCGTTTTGCGACCATCTGGTTGCGGAATTTGAGGCCATGATCGCCAAGGTGGGGGCAGAGAATGTCGGTGGCTTTTTTGCCGAGCCGATCCAAGCCTCGGGCGGGGTGATTGTGCCGCCTGCGGGGTATTTGCCGCGCATGGCCGCGATCTGTGCCGCGCATGATATTTTGTTCATCGCGGATGAGGTGGTCACGGCGTTTGGTCGTACGGGCCATTGGTTTGCCAGTCTGGATCA
>CBDTUV010000132.1:0-8080 GCA_965363575.1 uncultured Pseudorhodobacter sp.
CCCAAAGCGCTTTGTGCGGGCGTGCTGGAATGGTAGACAGACCAGACTTAAAATCTGTTGGGGCTTGTCCCCGTGTGGGTTCGAGTCCCACCGCCCGCACCAGCCTTGACCCTCGATTATAAAGGCACTTTGCATCACAAATCCGTTGGCCGCAGTCGGTGCCTGCACTGGATTTCCTACCCTGTCACCCGTTCAAACAGAATCGTTTTCCACGATTTTTGGTAGGGCTCCCTGCAGTCATTCGCCGTCAGATTGTTAAAAAAACGCACCATACAAGTCAAAACGCCTGCAAAATTCCCGTAGGACGCCCAAAATTCCTGCATTTTTTACGATTTGCCTTCTTACCAACCCAGCCTGTTGCAATATGCCTTACATTTCGCTTTAGTCGTCGCCAATCAGAGCGCAGGTCACCTGCCGGAACGATCAGGGAGATAAGGGTGGTTCATCAACCCCAGAACGACGGTTTCGTCGTCTTCGATCATGTGCAAAAAAGCTATGACGGGGAAACACTTGTTGTAAAAGACCTTAACTTGTCGATTGGCAAGGGCGAGTTCTTGACGATGCTTGGGCCATCGGGGTCTGGCAAAACGACCTGCCTCATGATGCTTGCGGGGTTTGAAACAGCAACCAGTGGCGATATCCGCCTTGATGGTCGCCCGATCAATTCGGTGCCACCGCACAAGCGCGGCATCGGCATGGTGTTTCAAAATTACGCCTTGTTCCCGCATATGACCGTTGGCGAAAACCTGGCCTTTCCGCTTGAAGTGCGCGGTATGGGCAAGGATGAGCGCGAAACCAAAATCAAACGCGCGCTTGATATGGTACAGATGTATGACTTCATCAACCGTCGCCCAGCCCAGCTTTCGGGTGGTCAGCAGCAGCGTATCGCCCTTGCCCGCGCATTGGTGTTCGACCCCAGCCTCGTGTTGATGGACGAACCGTTGGGCGCGCTGGATAAGCAGCTGCGCGAACACATGCAGTTTGAAATCAAGCATTTGCACGAAAGCCTTGGCATCACCGTGGTCTATGTGACCCATGACCAAGGCGAGGCTTTGACGATGTCTGATCGGGTTGCCGTGTTCAATGATGGCAAAATCCAGCAGCTCGCCCCCCCGAGTGAACTGTATGAACGCCCCGACAACGCCTTTGTCGCCCAGTTCATCGGTGAGAATAACAAGCTTGATGGCACCGTGGAATCGATTGACGGCACACTTGCCAAGATCCGCCTCGACAGCGGCGAACTGATCGTTGCCACCGCCGTGAACGTGACCGCAAAGGGCCAAAAAGCCCTCGTGTCGATCCGCCCCGAGCGGGTTGAGTACAAGCCAGAGATGATGCCCGAAGGGGCACAAACGATTGAAGCCGAAGTGTTGGAATTCATCTATATGGGTGATCTGTTCCGCACGCGGCTTCGGGTTGCAGGGCATGATGATTTCGTCATCAAGTCACGCAACACGCAGGGGCAAACCATGCTGCGCCCCGGCGAAAAGATTAAGATTGGGTGGTCGCCGGACGACGCGCGCGCCCTCCAGCCTTAAGCCGTTTTGACCGCAAAGGACCTTATCCCGCGCGGTCAATAAACCAAAAAAAGTTCAACAAGGAGAAGACCCTATGAAGAAATTACTCATTTTGTCCACTGCACTCAGCACTTTCGCATATGCCGCTTCGGCGCAGGAAGTGGTTGTTTTGTCTTGGGGCGGTGCCTATGGCAAAAGCCAGACCGAAGCCTATCTCAAGCCATATACCGAGCAAACAGGTATCAAGACGACGATGGTCGATACCGATAACCCGGCGACCCCGGTCAAAGCGATGGTTGAGGCCAACAATGTCACCGTAGATGTGGTTGACTTGGAATATGCCGATGCCGTGCGTCTATGTGATGAGGGCCTTCTGGAACCGATGGACGCGTCTATCCTCACCCCTGCGCCAGACGGAACATCCGCGGCTGATGACTTTTTGCCCGGCGCGGTAACAGATTGTTTCGTAGCAACCATCGTTTTCTCGACGATGTATGCCTATGACACAACCAAGTTCCCGGAAGGCCCGACTACGATCGCGGACTTCTTTGACCTTGAGAAGTTCCCAGGCAAGCGCGGCTTGCGCAAGGGCGCGAAAGTTAACCTTGAAATGGCTCTGATGGCCGATGGCGTTGCTGCCGCCGACGTGTATGCCACCTTGGCAACTGATGAAGGCGTTGATCGCGCCTTTAAAATGCTCGACAAAATCAAAGCCGACACCGTTTGGTGGGAAGCTGGCGCTCAACCGCCTCAGCTGTTGGCTGATGGCGAAGTGGCGCTTACCACCTCCTATAACGGACGTATTTTCGCCGCTGCCGTTTCCGAAGGCAAACCGTTCGGATCCGTATTTGACGGTCAAGTTTACGAATACGATGGTTTTGCAATTCCAAAGGGTGCGAAGAATATGGAAGAAGCCAAGAAGTTCCTGACTTTCGCAACTTCGACCCAAGCACTTGCCGATCAGGCGAAGTACATCTCGTATGGCCCAGCCCGCAAGTCGTCCGGTCCACTCGTGGGCCTGTTCGAAGATGGCAAAACCGAAATGGCACCTTATATGCCAACATCGGCTGCCAACCTGACCAACGCTTTGGCATCCAACTTTGAATTCTGGGCTGACCACAACACCCAGTTGAATGAGCGCTTCAACTCTTGGTTGCTGAACTAATAGCCACCACCTAAAGGGGCGCGCTTGTCGCGCCCCTTTACCCCAAACGCCCCATAAAACTGGGCCGAACACGACCCAACCGACAGGACCACACCACTATGGCCTCTCCCGATATGCCTGCTGAAAATGAAGTGTTGCGCACCGTTGATGGTATGCCACTCAAGGCCGCCTTGGCCCTTGCCTCGCGCCGCGCCCGTATCCGCGCCTTCTTTCTGGTCCTGCCGCTTTTGATCTTTATTCTGCTGACCTTTGCCGTTCCGATCGGGCAAATGCTGTCGCGCTCTTTCACCGATGATAAATTCTCGGCCAATATGGTCGAACTGGGCAAATGGTTTGATGCCAACGGCAAGGCCGCCCCGGATGAAGCCGCCTATGCCGCCCTTGCCGCCGACCTTGTCACCGCCTCCAAAGAACGTACCGCAGGCAATGTCGGTACGCGTATCAACTATGAATTACCGGGCACGCGTTCGCTGTTTACCTCCGCTGCCCGCAAGGCCGACAAGCTGGAACCTCCGTTCAAAGAGGCGATGCTGGCGCTAGATCCGGAATGGGCCCGTCCTGCCCTTTGGGCTGCCATGCGCTCGGCCTCGGCTGCCGCCACGCTCAACTTTTACCAAGCCGCCCTTGACCGTCAAATCGGCGCAGATGGCAATTTTGAGGCCGCCCCCGCGAACACCCAGATCTATGTCAAACTGTTCATCCGTACGTTTGTGATGTCGATTGTGATCACTGGGCTGTGCCTGCTTTTGGGCTTTCCCGTCGCGCATTTGCTGGCGGTTTTGCCGCTGCGCCACGCCAGTTTGCTGATGATCCTTGTGCTGTTGCCGTTCTGGACCTCGCTTTTGGTACGCACAACCAGTTGGATGGTTTTGCTGCAATCCCAAGGGGTTATCAACGATGTTCTGGTCGCTTTGCGCATCGTTGGCGATGATGGCCGATTGGCGATGATGTACAACCAAACCGGTACGATCATCGCGATGACGCATATTTTGCTGCCCTTTATGATCTTGCCGCTCTACTCGGTGATGAAAACCATCCCCCCCACCTATGCCCGCGCCGCGCGCAGCCTTGGGGCCACCAGCTGGACCACGTTCCGCCGCATTTACCTGCCGCAAACGGTGTCGGGCATCGGGGCTGGGGGCATCTTGTGCTTCATCCTTGCGGTTGGCTACTACATCACACCGGCCTTGGTCGGGGGTGCTGACGGCACGCTGATCTCGAACCAAATCGCCTTCCATATGCAAAAATCGCTGAACTGGTCACTGGCCGCAGCACTGGCCGCCATGTTGCTGGCCTCTGTGCTGATCCTGTATTGGGCTTACGACCGGATCATCGGCATCGACAACATGAAGCTGGGGTAATCGACACATGGCACTTCCCATTTACGCTGACCCACTTGAACGCACCTGGTATTATTCCTACCGGGTGATCTGCGGGCTGATCTTTTTCTTTTTGATCGCGCCGATCATCATCATCATGCCGTTGTCGTTCAACGAACAACCCTACTTCACTTTCACGCCCGAAATGCTGCGGCTGGACCCGGCGGGCTATTCGGTCCGTTGGTATGACAACCTGTTGACCTTTGGTATGCAGGCGCCGGATGCCGTGCGCGATAGCAACTGGTGGTCGGATGTCTGGACCAATGCCAAATGGGTGCAGGCTGCGAAAAACTCGATCATCGTTGGCTTTTTTGCGACCATCGTCGCCACCGTACTGGGGACCATCGCCGCGATGGGCCTGTCACGCCCCGAAATGCCCTACCGCAAGCTGATTATGGCGGTTCTGATCTCACCCATGATCGTGCCGATTATCATCACGGCAACCGGCCTGTTCTTCTTTTACTCCGATATCGGCCTGTCCGGCACCTATTTCGGTCTTGTGCTGGCCCATGCGACCTTGGGCATCCCGTTCGTTATTATCACCGTCACCGCGACGATGATGGGGTTTGACCGCTCGCTTATCCGCGCCGCGCAAAACATGGGCGCAGGGCCGGTGACCACGTTCTTCAAGGTGCAATTGCCGCTGATCACACCGGGCGTGGTGTCGGGTGCCTTGTTCGCCTTCGTCACCTCGTTTGATGAGGTGGTGGTGGTCCTGTTCGTCGGCAGCCACGAACAGCAAACCATCCCGCGCCAAATGTGGAACGGTATCCGCGAACAAATCAGCCCGTCGATCTTGGCCGTCGCCACGATCCTCGTGATCTTCTCGATCTGCTTGCTGACCGTGGTCGAACTCCTGCGCCGCCGGTCTGAACGGATGCGCGGTGTGACCCCCGCATAAAGCGCAGGCCCAACCGCCCCAAAAGTCACAAACGCCGCCCCCCAAATCGGGGCGGCGTTTGCCATTCGGCCCCCACCAAAACCTGCCCCCTCACCCCATCATCTTGGCAAAAATACCTCCGCCGGAGGCTCCGATATCACCCCCAGGCCCCAGCCCAACCAGACCGGCGCAAACCTTGCCACAAGGTTAACACCCAACCCTATCCCATTGATTTCAAATAGGTCCAAAAATGAATCGCGCGCGATTCACCGCGCCGCTCGGCCCCTCGTCAGGGCAAAATATGCAACCAGCCCCAAGCCGTCACAATCGTCCCCGCAGTGGTCAACAAAACGGTTGAGGCCGCGACCCTTTTTGCCACCCCATACATATTGGCAAACAAAAACGCATTGACCCCCGGCGCCATCGCCGCCGTTATCACAGCCGACCTCATCTGATCCACATCCAGCTTGAAGACATGCCCCAATCCAAAAGTGATCATCGGGTGGATAATCAAGGTCAGCAGGCTGACAAACGCAATGGTTTTCATATCGCCTTCAGGCCGGTATCGCAGCAAAACCCCGCCCAAGCCAAACAAGGCCGCAGGGATCGCCGCCCGAACCATCATATCAACAGCCGAGGCCACCACGCCGGGCAAAGGCAGCCCCGACAAATTAACCGCAAACCCTGCCAGTATCCCGATCACCAAAGGCTGGGTCAGGATCGCTTTCACCACCCGCCGCGTCAGCGCCACCTTGGCCAATCCTTGGCCCTTGCTGCGGATCATCTCCATCAAAAGGATCCCGATCGCATAAAGCAGCGGCGAGTGAATGGCGATGATCGCGTAATTCCCCGCCAAAGCCTCTGCCCCGTACGCCCGTTCTGTGATGGGCAGGCCCAGCAGCAGCGTGTTGGAAAAGGTCGCGACAAATGCAATTGCCAGCGCATCCTCGGGCGGGCGGGAAAACAAATACCGCGCCCCAAAATACCCCAACGCGCCGGCACTCAACGCCCCGACATAAAAGCTCAGTAAAAGACCCGGATTAAAACTCTGCGCCAGATCAAGCTGGCTCATTGAGCGGAACAACAGCGCCGGCACGGCAAAGTTCTGCGCGAACCGCATCACCCCATCAATCGCCGCCTCATCCACAATCTTGCGCCACGCCGCCACATAGCCTGCGCCGAGGATCAAAAACACCGGCAAGATCACATCCAACAGCGCGTTCATAAGGGCGCGTCGATCTCAAACACCATGCCGTCAAAGGCGGGGGATACATGGGTGGGCGTCTCGGCCAGCACGGTTTCATAATCAAGGTCGATATGCATATTCGTCAGAACCGCCCGTTTTGGCGCGGCCCGCTCAATCCAGTCCAACGTCAGGGCCAGATGGGCATGAGTTGGGTGCGGCATGCGGCGCAAGGCATCAACCACCCAAACCTCCAGCCCGTCCAGCATATCCCAGCCCGCCGCAGGAATAGCCACGGCATCGGGCAAATAGGCCAAGCCCCCGATCCGAAACCCAAGCGCATCCATAGAGCCGTGATTGACCAAAAACGGGTGCAGGATCAAGTTCCCACCCTTGCCCGAAACCGTCACCGGCCCATCCAGTAAATGCAGATCAAGGATCGGCGGATAGGATGAGCCGGGAAGCTGCGTGAACGCATAGGCGAAACGGTCGCGCAATGCCGTCTGGGTCGGCACATCGGCCCAAACCGGCAAGCGGCCCCGCATGTTGAAAACAATCTGGCGCAGATCATCGATGCCGTGGGTGTGGTCGGCATGCGAGTGGGTGAACACCACCCCATCCAGCCAGCCCACTTCGGCATCCAGCAGTTGCTCGCGCATATCGGGTGAGGTGTCGATCAAAACGCGGGTGATGCCTGCATCCGTGACGCGTTCGACCAGCATCGAACAGCGGCGGCGGCGGTTCTTGGGGTTCTGGGGGTCGCAATCGCCCCAATGCCCGCCAATCCGCGGCACCCCGCCCGAAGAGCCGCAGCCCAGAATGGTAAAGCGCAGTTTTGCGTTCATTTGGCTTTCCAGAACAATCGATCGAAATTTGCGGTTGTGGCGGCGGCAAAGTCGGGCAGCGTCAGGCCAAACACCTCGGCCCCAACAGCGGCCGTATGGGCGGTATAGGCCGGCTCATTGCGCCGCCCGCGATAGGGCGGGGGGGCAAGATAGGGGCTGTCGGTTTCCAGCAAAATCCGGTCTAGCGGTGCTGTCGCAAAGATCGCGCGCAGATCGCCCGATTTGGGAAAGGCGGCAATGCCCGACATTGACAGATAAAACCCAAGCTCAAGGGCAGCGCGCGCCAGTTCCGCGCTCGACGAAAAGCAATGCATCACGCATGTGTACGCACCCTTGCGGTATTCGTCGGTCAAAATCTCCGCCATATCCGCATCGGCATCGCGGGCGTGAATGATCAGCGGCAGTTTGGTTTCCCGCGCCGCTGTGATGTGGATACGCAGGCTGTCACGCTGGGCCGCTGCACTTTCGGCGGTATAGTGGTAATCAAGACCGCTTTCGCCAATGCCCACAAATTTCGGGTGCTGGGATAGGGCGATCAACTGATCCGCAGTCGCCATAGGCTCCGTCGCCACGCTCATCGGGTGGGTGCCTGCGGCATAGAACACTGACGGGTTTGCTTCGGCAATTGCGCGGACGGACGGCTCATTTTTCAGCTTGGTGCAGATGGTGACCATGCGCGTCACGCCTGCGGCATGGGCGCGGGCGATTAAATCGGGCAGTTCGCCGTCAAAGTCGGGGAAATCGAGATGGCAGTGGCTGTCTACGATGGATGGGGCTGCGATGTTTGGGGGCGTGGTCATTGGCTCACCTTTGGGCGAGCATTCCCGCCGTCTCGTCTATCTTTAGAACCATATCCATGAGAAGGGCGGCAGGGTCAAGGTTTACGGCCCGGCCACGGCGCGCGCGGGCGGCCAAACCTTGGGCCAGATCAGCCCAATGGCGGGCAGCATTGGGGTTGGGCGACAGGCGGGCGATCAGGTCAGCCTCACCTTTTGCCGCCTCGGGCGGGCAATGGCCAAGGGTGCCTGCGCGGGCAAGACGGGCCAGAAACAGGTCTATCAGCGCGAGGATCAGGTCAAATTTTTCCTCATTCCCCCGGCCCGCGCCGAGT
>CBDTUV010000133.1:0-8007 GCA_965363575.1 uncultured Pseudorhodobacter sp.
AGGCGTTGGCCTGCGACCATGCGCAAGCCTTTGTCGCCGCCGCCCATGCGGGTTGCGCGCCCGCCTGCGAGGATGATGCCGGGCAGGGTCATGCTGCCACCCCGTGCCATGCTTGCAATTGGGCGAATGTGGCCTTGGGGTCTGCAAGACAGCGGCTGGGCAGAACAAAGGCCGCCCCAGTGATTGACAGAAAAATAGCGGTTTTTCCCAAGGTCAGGGAATGGACGGCGGGCCATTCCAAACGCCTATCCTCATGCGTAGTCCAGATGTGCAGGCCGTTTGCGTCAATCTTCATATGGGTGCCTGTGGGGTCTTCGAAATCAAGGGCGCGGGTGGACATCCAATCCAAGCTCATCCCCGGATAGACCAAGGCCAAACCACCCACTATCAGAAATACCAGCGGAGCAAGGTAGACGGGCGGCATCCCCCATCCCATGCCTTGATAGGCGGCGATGCAAAGACCCACACCGCCTGCCCCGGCAAAAAGGGCCACGACAACCAGCACAAAGGCCGAGGTGCGGCGCTGCCAAGGCCGCAGCAAAGCGCTTGACGCGCTGGCAATGCCTTCGGCCATCTCATCCTTGGTCAGGGTGAATTGCGCGGTGATGGTGTCAGTCATCGCTGCCCCCTTTGCGGCCATGTTTGCGGCCTTCGTCGGCTTGGGCGGCGGGGTCAGCGTCGCGGATCAAACGATCCTCACCCGACAAGCAGACAAACCGCTGACCGCGCATGCGGCCAATCAGCGTCAGGCCGACTTGGCGCGCGATTTCCACACCCCAAGCGGTAAAACCGGACCGAGAGGCCAGAACCGGAATACCCATCAGCGCCGTTTTGATCACCATCTCGGACGTTAGCCGCCCGGTGGTGTAGAGGATTTTATCGGCAGCGGGGATGTTATGCTGAAACATGAAACCGCTGATTTTATCGACCGCGTTGTGGCGGCCCACATCCTCCATATAAACCAGCGGGATATCGCCTTGGCACAGCGTGGTGCCGTGGATCGCCCCCGCCTCTAGGTACAAGGACGGCACAGTGTTGATTTGATGCGCCAGCGCGTAAAGCCATGAGGTGCGGACGGGCGTGGCGGGCAAGGTTAGCCCGTCCAACCCCTCCATCATATCGCCAAAAACCGTGCCCACGGCACAGCCCGAGGTGCGGGTTTTCTTTTTGACCTTTTCCTCATAGCTGGTTTTGCGCTGGGTGCGCACGACGACGGTTTCAATCTCTTCATCATAGTCAATGCCGGTGACCACATCATCGGGGCGCAACATGCCTTGGTTGCGCAAAAACCCAAGGGCAAGGTATTCGGGATAATCGCCAATCGTCATCGCCGTCACGATTTCTTGGGCGTTCAGATAGATGGTCAGGGGGCGTTCTTCGACCACGGAAAGGGTCACGGTGGCGCCTTTGTGGTCCGTACCCGAAATCTGCCGCGTTAGGCGCGGATCGGTGGGGTTGGGCAGGATGGGAAAATCAGGGGTCATCGGGTGCTTTCATCGGCTGCCTGCATCTTGTATGGCTGTGTAAGCAGTTGCAAGAGGGCCGCGATGCTGGGTTTTGTCACAGGAGGAGAACGCGGCCAAGCCGATATGGTTTTGGCCGAGGTGGCGGCGCAGTTGCGCGCCAAAGGTGTGGCCTTGGCCGGTGTGGTGCAGGTGAATGAAGAATTCGACCCCGCGCGGCCCTGCCATATGGACCTGCATATTCTGACCGGGACAGACGTGGTGCGAATAAGCCAAAACCTTGGGGCGCTGTCCAAAGGCTGCCGCCTTGACCCGGCTGGGTTAGAGCAAGCGGTGGGATTGGTGGCGCAAGCGCTGGACACAGGGCCGGACCTGTTGATCGTGAATAAATTTGGCAAGCAAGAGGCAGACGGGCGCGGCTTTCGTCCGCTGATCGGGCAAGCCTTGGCGGCGGGTATCCCGGTTTTGACGGCGGTGACACCAGCCAACCGCCCCGCATTTGAAGCCTTTGCCGAAGGGTTGGGCGTGGCATTGGAGTGCCGCACAGAGACGATTTTGCAGTTTTGCAGGGATCATACAAAGGGCAGCACATGACAGTAACACGACCCCAATCGCGCCGAATTGTCTGTCTGGGCGAAGCGATGGTGGAAATGGCGCCAAGTGCGGCGGCGGGCGATTACAAGATGGGCTTTGCCGGCGATACGCTGAACACCGCATGGTATTTGCGGCGGGCGGGATTGGACGAATGGGCCGTCGATTATTTGACTGCCGTGGGCCAAGACGCAGTGTCGGACCGGCTGGTTGGGTTTATCGGTGATGCAGGCATTGGCACGGCCCATGTGGCGCAGCTGCCGGGACGGACGGTTGGCCTGTATTTGATTGAGTTGAAAGATGGCGAGCGCAGCTTTGCCTATTGGCGCGGGCAATCGGCGGCGCGGTTGCTGGCCGATGATGCCCAGCGGTTGGCGCAGGCGTTTGCGGGTGCGGGGATTGTGTATCTGTCCGGTATTACGCTTGCGGTGCTGGAAGGGGATGGGCGCGCGAACCTATATGCCGCACTGAGGCACGCACGCGCAGCAGGCGCGCGGGTGGTGTTTGACCCGAACCTGCGACCACGGCTGTGGACCGACACAGTTGTCATGTGCCGCGTGGTGATGGAAGCGGCAGCATTGTCGGATATCGTTTTGCCATCGCATGAGGATGAGGCCGCGTTTTTTGGGGATGCGGATGTGCAGGCGACCGCAGACCGCTATGCCGGTGCAGGTGCAGGCTTGGTTGTGGTGAAAAATGGTGGCGGCGAAATGCTGACGCGCGACGGTGCGGCCTATGCCCGCCATGCGCCGGAAGTTGTGGACCGCATTGTGGACACCACGGCAGCAGGTGACAGTTTCAACGCAGGCTTTTTGGCGGCATGGCTGGCAGGGGGCGATGTCGCCGCATCCGTGCGCAGCGGGGCGCGGTTGGCGGCACAAGTGATCGGGCAACGTGGCGCGCTGTGTGAGGTTGGTGGTTAAGCTGGAAGGCTAGGGGGCAAATTGCCCCCTTTTGGATTTATGGCCAAGGCAAAGTAGGTATTTGTGCCAAGATGAAATTGGCGCGGGTTAGCCCCGGCCGATATAGGGCATAGCGCTTGCCATGATGGTCATGAACTGGACATTGGTATCCAGCGGCAGGTTGGCCATGTGCAAGACCGATTGCGCCACTTGTTTCACATCCATCACAGGCTCTACCGCCATGGTGCCATTGGCTTGTGGCACGCCTTTGGTCATGGCCACGGCCATATCGGTCAGCGCATTGCCAATATCAATCTGACCGCAGGCAATGTTGAACGGGCGGCCATCCAGCGACAGCGTGCGCGTCAGGCCCGTCACCGCATGTTTCGACATGGTATATGGGGCCGATCCGGGGCGTGGCACAGCGGCCGAAATGGAGCCGTTGTTGATAATGCGCCCGCCCATGGGGTCTTGGGTCCGCATATGCCGAAACGCCGCGCGGGCGCAGAGGAACATGCCGGTGATATTGACGTTGGAGAGGTGCAGCCAATCCTCGACCTTGATCTCATCAATCAAGGTCGATGGCAGGGACGCGCCTGCGTTGTTGAACAGCGCATCAATGCGGCCCCAGGTTTTGGCGGCGGATGCAAAGGCGGCGTCCACTTGGGCCGGGTCGGTGACATCGCACGGCAGGACCAGCGCGCCTGCGTTGCCCGCTGCCGTTTCTTGCAATGGACCTTGGCGGCGGCCAATCAGCCCAACCTGCCAGCCCGCGGCCAAAAATGCCGTTGCGGTTGCGCGGCCAATGCCCGAACCGGCCCCGGTGATGAGGATTGTATTGGTCATATGAAGCCTTTTTCTGCCAAAGGATTAATGGTTGTCGCGCGGCAAATCCTTGACCACGCGGTGATAGCTGGTTGCCAGTTCCAAACACCCGCCTTCGGCCAATTGACCAACATGGGTGCGGTAGATTTCCTGCCACGGCGTTTGGTGGTGCAACACGGGCGCCACCCAATCGGCGCGGCGTTTTGCCCATTCGGCCTCATCCACCAAAGCGTTCATCGTGCTGGCGTTCAAATCCAGACGCACGCGGTCGCCGGTTTTCAACAAGGCCAGACCACCACCCACCACCGCCTCAGGCGAAGCGTTGAGGATCGAGGGGCTTTCCGATGTGCCGGACTGGCGACCATCGCCAACCGTTGGCATATGGTTGATACCGGCTTTGATCATCGCATCCGGCGGCTGCATATTCACCACCTCGGCCGAGCCGGGATAGCCGACGCAGCCCACATTGCGGATAAACAGAATGCAGGTTTCATCAATCTTGAGCGCGGAGTCGTTGATGCGATCGTGGTAGTCTTCGGGGCCTTCAAACACAATCGCGCGGGCCTCATGGATATTCTCGGCCCCCGGCTTGGACAGGAAACGCGCGCGGAAATCGGGGGAAATTACGCTGGTTTTCATGAGCGCGCTGTCGAACAGGTTACCAGACAACACCAAGAACCCGGCATTTTGGCGCATCGGTTTGTCATAGGGCAAGATCACTTCGGTATCGCGGCTGCGCCATTTGCCCACGGTTTCCGACACAGGCTTGCCCGCGGCGGTCATCGCATCGCCGTGCAGACGGCCTGCGGCAAACAGCTCTCCCATAATGGCAGGCACACCGCCGGCGCGGTAGAAACTCTCGCTCAGGTATTTGCCGGCGGGTTGGATGTTGGCCAAAAGCGGCACATCAAACCCATGCTTTTGCCAATCGGTCACGTGCAGTTCCACGCCTGCATGCCGCGCAATCGCTTGCAAATGCGGCGGGGCGTTGGTCGAGCCACCAATGGCCGAGTTGACCACAATCGCATTTTCAAACGCCTTGCGGGTCAGGATGTCGGAGGGTTTCAGATCCTCCTCGACCATCGCCACAATACGCCTGCCGGTTTCATAGGCCATCCCCATACGTTCACGGAACGGCGCGGGAATGGCGGAATTGCCCGGCAGTGACATGCCCAGCGCTTCGGCCATCGCGTTCATCGTGCTGGCCGTGCCCATCGTGTTGCAATGGCCCAAGCTGGGCGCAGAGGAACAGACCCGTGACATAAATTCTTCAAGGTCAATCTTGCCATCCGCCAGCAAACGCCTGCTTTCCCAGACGATGGTACCTGACCCCGTGCGCTCGCCATTCCACCAACCGTCCAGCATCGGGCCACCGTTCAGCGCAATGGCGGGCAGATCCACAGTGGCCGCGCCCATCAGCATGGCAGGCGTGGTTTTATCGCAGCCGGTGGTAAGCACCACACCGTCCAGCGGATAGCCGTGCAGCACCTCAACCAATGACAAATACGCAAGGTTGCGGTCCAAGGCGGCAGTCGGGCGCTTGCCGGTTTCTTGAATGGGATGGACCGGAAATTCCATCGGAACGCCGCCTGCATCGCGGATGCCCGCCTTGATCCGGTCCATCAAGAACACATGGATCTTGTTGCACGGCGCAAGGTCTGACCCGGTTTGCGCAATCCCGATCACCGGGCGATTGCCCTGCAATTCACCGCGCGTGTACTCTTGGTTCAAATAGCGCTCTAAATACAGCGCGGTCATGCCGGGGTTGTTCGGGTTGTCGAACCATTCTTGAGAGCGGTACTTTTTGTGTGCGCGTGTATCGGACATGATTTCGCTTTCTTACGGGTGGGGATGAGAATTTGGCAGGATCTGGGTTGCGGATTAGGGGCATATTGAGGTTTGGTATACCAAAGCGCAAGCCTGATCCTATGCCGCACCTGCATGGTTTCAAATAATGAGAATTAGGGCCATATATTGAAACTTGTTAGCAATCGCCGCGCGTATATGCAGGGTCTGCGTGACTGCGCGCCCTTTGTTGTGATCGTCGTCCCCTTCTCGGCGATGTTTGGCATGGTGGCGACCGATGCAGGGCTGAACATCCTGCAAGTGATCGCCATGTCAGCGATTGTGATTGCCGGATCGGCACAGTTCACCGCCCTCAGCCTGTTGCAAGAAGGCGCGCCGGTTTTTGTCGTACTGCTGGCCTCCTTGGCGGTGAACATGCGCATGGCGATGTATTCTGCGGCCTTAGTGCCGCATCTGGGGGCCGCCCCCATGCGGCTGCGGCTGCTGATGGCCTATGTGATGGTCGATCAAACCTTTGCCGTGTCGGTGCAAACCTTTGACGCCAAACCCGACATGCCGCTGGGCGATAAGGTCAGCTACTACTTTGGCTGCGTCACGGTTGTGTGCATCCCTTGGTATATTTGTACCTATCTAGGGGCGGTGCTGGGGCAGTTGATCCCGCAATCCTTATCACCCGATTTCGCAGTGCCTGTGTGCTTTATCGCGATCTTTGCACCGATGCTGCGCAGCCTGCCGCATATCGTGGCGGCGGGTGTCTCTATCCTGTCCGCCGTGGTGTTCGCACACCTGCCGTGGAATTTCGGCCTGATCGTGGCCGCCGTTCTGGCCATGCTGGCAGGCGCGCAAGTTGAGTTTTGGCAACGCCGCAGGACCGCGCAGGCAAGGGGGGCCAAATGACAAACACAGGCGTTATAGATTCGGGCACCTTTTGGCTTGTCACCGTGCTTTTGGGCATTGGCACCTACCTGATCCGCTTTTCCTTTCTGGGCCTGTTGGGCGGGCGGCAATTGCCCGATTGGCTGTTGGTCCATCTGCGCTATGTCGGCGTGGCGGTGCTGCCCGCACTCGTCACCCCAATGATCCTATGGCCCGCCGCCGCGGCCGGTCAATTCGACCCGCTGCGGATGGTTGCGGCCTTGGCGGCCCTTGTGGCTGGCTGGCGGCTGGGTGTGATCTGGGCCATCGTCGTCGGTATGGGCAGCTTGTGGCTGCTTCAATACGCGCTCGGCTAATTTCATCTTGGCCTAAATACCTGCGCCGCAGGCACGCCGCCCGCGGCGGCGCTCTTTCACTTTCCAACGGCCCCTTTCTTAACCGCTTCTGCCAAATCCAACCCATTCAGCCCCGCCACATGGTCCGACAAGCTTGGCACATAATCGCCACCCTTGCCCGCCGCCTCGGCTTGGGCAAAGGCATTGCGAATCGCAGACCCCATCGGGTTTGCCATACCGGCTGCCATCGCCATCCCGGCGATATAGCGGGTGTCTTTGGCGGCGTTCTGGATGCTGAACTTATGCGCATTCACATCGCGGCCCACCGCATATTTCATAAAGCTGTCAAACATCCCGTTGGTCAGCCGCGATGACCCAATCACCCGCTGCACATCTTGCGGCGACAGCCCGGATTTTACCGCCATCACCAACGCCTCAGAATAAAGGGCTGCATAGCCCATGCCGATAAAGTTCATCACCAGCTTCATCCGATGCGCTGACCCAACCGGACCCATATGGTTGATATTCCCGGCCCAAGTCTCAATCACGGGTTTGACTGCGGCAAACACCTCATCGCTGCACCCGACCATTGCATCCAGCGTGCCTGCCGCCGCCTCAACCGGCGTGCGGCCAAGCGGCGCGTCGACCAAGGTCATGCCAATCGCGGCCATATCCTCGGCCAACGCAACCGTGGAATTCGGATCAGCGGTCGTCGTATCGATCACGATCAACCCCGCCTTGCCGCTGGCCATAATGCCATCCGGGCCACGCAGCACCGCCTCTACCGCCGGGCTGTCGGGCAAGCATAGGTGAATAATGTCACAAGCCTCGGCCATCGCTTTGGGGCTTGCCGCCTCACGCGCGCCAAGGGCCAACACCTCGTCAACGGGCGAGCGGTTGCGGTTGCCGCGCACCCACAAAGGATAGCCCTTTTTCACAAGGTTGGACGCCATGCCAACCCCCATAAAGCCAAGGCCAATAAAGCCGATCACTGGTTTGGTCATAACCTTCTCCTTTTTAGGTAAGCGCTGCCGCTTCAACCCGTCGCCGCAGCAACATCAAGTCCCGCTCACGCCGCCAGATATAAACGCCTGACGCGATGATGATCGCCGTCCCCAGCGCCGTGGCCCAGGTCGGTAAATTGCCAAAGATGAAATAGCCTGATGCGGTGGCATAGATCACCTGAATATAGGTCATTGGCGCAAGGCT
>CBDTUV010000134.1:0-7998 GCA_965363575.1 uncultured Pseudorhodobacter sp.
TTGGTCACGCAAGCGGTGCGCAGGCCTTGTTCTGCCATTCCAAGCGTCGCGCGCAGGCCAGCGCCGCCAGCCCCCACGACAACAACGTCATATTCATGCGTTTCATATTCGTAAGCGGTCATGGTCAGTCCTTCAGAGCGCGATGCGGATCAAGGCGAAAAGCCCGGTCGCGGTGATCGCGTAAGAGAGTGAAATGGCAAAGATAACAAGCGCCTTGCGGGCAGAGCCTTTGGCGTAATCCTCTATCATCATGGTGGCGCCTTTGGCGAAATGGCGCATGCCGACAAAGATCACCAGCCCGGTCAGAATGGCCGGAAAGGGTTGGGAAAATACTGCCAGCACCTGTTCACGGGTGCCACCAAGGGTCGAGCCGAAGATGTAGATCCAGGTGGGAACCATAAAGGCAAGGCCCACAGCGGAAACGGTCATGAACCAGTGATGTTCGGTGCCAGAGCGGGTGGACCCTTTGCCCATGGCGCGTTTGCGGTCGGTTAGGTAACGCATGGATGCCCCCTTATTGCACAAGAATGATGGTGATGATGGTTAGGACCACCGAGCCGATAATGCAGGCCCAGCCCAGCTTTTCCGCCGTGGGGATGTCCATCCCTTTGCCCGCGTCCCAATAGAGGTGACGCAGGCCTGCAAGGTAGTGATACCAGATCGCCCAAAGCGAGGCGGTAAAGACCAGATCGCCAAACCAAGAAGTCGCGACCGCATTGGCAACCGCGAAATAGTCTGGCGAGGTTGCGGCGGCCAAAAGCCACCAGACCGCAAGCATGGTGCCAACGATCAGCCCGTTGCCCGTGATGCGCGTCAGGATCGAGGTGATCGAGGTAAGCTGGGGGCGGTAAATCTGTAGGTGGGGGGAAAGGGGACGTATAACCCGCTTTGCGTCTGCCATGGTTCATTCCTCAAGGCTGCGCCCGGCGGGACGTGACCACACCAAGGCTTTCTGCTTTGCCTATGTCTAGCGTATTTTTAGCGTGAGTCACGCAGAGAGACATAAGAATTCGGCAGTTTTTAGGGCGTTGCATGCAAAAAGTTGTGACATGTGATCACAATTATAGGGCGTGTGATCACGTTACGGGCGATATGCGGGCAAGGGCGAGGGGTTGGATTTGCGGTATAAGCCACGGGAACACGACACTTCGCCGTGCTTTTGGGGGCATGTCAGGCGTTGTGATGGGGCGTAGCGCGCGGGTTCGCTTATTTGTGATCACAAATCATTGGCGATCGCTTGGCGTTCCAGAAATTCGACATATTCGGTGCAAATTGTGATTGTCGCGGTTTCGGGGTCGTAGAACGCGTTTTCCTCACCGCAGCTGGTCAAGGACACTGTGATCGGGCGGGGCAGGGTAAAGCTTGCGTTCAAATCGCGGATTTCATCGGCGATCAGGGCTGCGATATCGCTGGACGCCTCGCCATCAAACACAATCGACTTGGTGGGTTTCTGCGCGGCCAAGGGACCCAGAACCGAGGCCCAAGAGGCGGCGGCAAGGTCAAATTCCTCAACACAGGTGGCGGCGCGTTCTGCGGGCAAGGCAAATTCTTCGGCCAAAGCTGCGCGACTGTCTGGATCAGCGCCATAGAACAAGCACACCTGATTGTAATAGCGTTGCATATCAAGACCATGCACACCCCAATAGGCGGGGTTCTCATTCTCTTGGGCGGCCAGTTCAAACGACAGGGCGGTCAGGGCGGTGATGGATTCGGCGGTATCCTCTTCCCAAAACGCATCGAGAAGGACGACGGACAAAATATCGGCCGCATCCTCTTCACGGCCCAGAACGGGGGCATCGGTCAGGTCAATCAGCGCATGGCCAAATTCATGGTAAAGGGTTGAGATGATGTTGGCGGTGACAAAATCCTGCGCCCCGTCTGCATGTGCGGGGGCATGGGCGGGTGCTGCAAGCAACAGCGCGACAGCAAGCGTGCGGAGCATTGGCCATTCCTTTTCGGCAGAACAAACTCAATCTCTCGCAGGTTGCGGGCCACTGCAAGGGTGAAAGTCGAGGCAAGCATCTGCGCCGCTTGCAAGGTCAATGGATCCCGCGCGCGTAGGCGTCAAAGCCGTGTCGCACAGGCCCCGCAAGCCAAGGGGTCACACAGGCATCAGCGCCCAATAGTCGAGGTCTAGCAGAACACTTGGGTCATATTTGCCATCCTCCCCACGCAAAGCGAAAGGGACAGTGTCAGTGGTCCCCGACTGTTGCACCGCGACCAGACGCAAGCGGATCGCACCGACCCCGGGCGCATCGGTTGGCGCGCGGTCCAGCACCTCGGACCATGCGCGAATGGTCGTGCCCGCAAAGCACGGATTGACATGGGCGCCCGCATTCAACGCCACGATCATCTGCGCATTGGCCAACCCGTTGAACGACAACGCCCGCGCCATGCTGATGATATGCCCGCCATAGATCAGGCGGCGGCCATCGGCCCGGTGGGTCGCGTCAAAATGCACTTTGGCGGTGTTTTGCCACAACCGGGTGGCCAGCATATGCTCGGCCTCTTCAATGGTGACACCATCAACATGGTCAATCTGCTCGCCAATCGCATAGTCGCCCCAGCGGTGCGGCGACCCGGCAAGGGTGAAGTCATAATCCGTGAAATCAAGGCCCTCGGGGATCACCAAACGGTCAGGCGTGACCACAAGGGGCAAGTCGGGGATAACGGTTTCGGGCGCAGGCGTGTCGCGGTTTTTGCGCACCATGACCCAGCGCACGTAGTCTAGCACAGGCTCATCTCGTTGGTTCAGCCCGGTCGTGCGCACATAAACCACGCCCGATGTGCCGTTGGAGTTCTGTTTCAACCCGATCACCGTGCTTTGCGCGCGCAACGTGTCGCCGGGATAGACCGGGGCCAACCAGCGGCCATCAGCGTAGCCAAGGTTTGCAATGGCATTCAGCGAAATATCGGGAACGGTTTTGCCAAAAACCGTGTGAAAGGCGATGAGGTCATCGAGCGGAGAGCCTTCTAGCCCGCAATTCCCGGCGAAATCATCGGACGAATAGAGCGCATGGCGAGCAGGATAAAGCGCATGATAAAGCGCGCGTTCACCTTCGGCCACGGTGCGCGGCACGGCGTGATGGATGGTTTCGCCCAAGGTGTAATCTTCGAAAAAGCGGCCGGGGTTGGTTTTCATATCTGTGTCCTTGGGCGAAAGAGGAGGGGCATGGCGCAGGGCGGCCCTGCGTTACTGCTGGCCCAGCTTGGTGTCCGGCGTATAGGTTCCCGGCGCGTCCTTGATGACCGCTTGGCCGCAGCGCATCACCCCATTGGCCGCGTCCCACGCATAGGTGGGGCTGCCATACAGCTCCCACCCTTTGTTCAACGCATCGGTCACCTTGTGGCAAAAGGCCGAGGTGTCTTGTTCGGTCAGAAGGCGGTACAGTTTCATGTGTTATCCAAAGGGGTTATAGCCAAGCCAGATGTGGATGGCGGACGTAAGGGTAAAGGCCGCAACAGCCGCGATGATGGCGGTAACCTCTTTCTTGATCGGCACGGCGTGGTAGGGCCCTGGAGGGGCCACACGGTTCAGCACAATAACCTCGGCCAATGCCCAAGCGAACAAGCCGCCGAACAGTAAGAAGGAAGGCGTGTCGCCGTTGACCAGCAAATGTCCAATCGCCCAGACTTTTACAGCCGTTAGTTGCGGGTTGCGGACCCATTTGGTGATCGCTGTTTTCGCTCCTGACGCCGCAAATAGGTAAAACGCAAACAGCATCAGCAGGTTAGTGATTCCGGTCATGGCAGGGGTGCGGCCCCAATAGACCGTACCTTCCGCCGCGCGATAACCGATCACCATCAGCACAATCGCCAAAACCGACCCAAGCGCCACAATCCCTTTGCCCTTATCGCCAAACCGCGCGCGGCTGTCGGGCGATATGCGTTTCCAGAAATGAACGCCGGACCAGAGCAGAAGACCAAGAAGAATAAGAAACATGAGGTACCTTTTGGGTTAAGACATGGCGGCGATGGCCGCCGCGATGGCCAAAGTCGCCTGCGCGGTCACAATATGCAAGTTCTCTACGATCTTTCCATCCACAACGGCGACGCCTTGGCCATTGGCCTCGGCCGCCGTAAACGCCTCTATCTGGCGCTGGGCCAGCGTAATCTCGGCCTCGCTGGGGGCAAAGGCGGCGTTGGCCACGTCCAATTGCGCAGGGTGGATCAAGGTTTTGCCGTCAAACCCCATGTCGCGGCCCATGTCACATTCCGCGCGCAGGCCGTCCTCATCCTTGAACGCGTTATAGACCCCGTCAAGGATGACAAGCTTATGCGCCTTGGCCGCCAGCAAGCATAGGCCCAAGCCCGCCTGCATCGGCAAACGGTCTGCGCGAAAGCGGCTGTTCAATTCCTTGGCCAGATCATTGGTGCCCATCACCATCCCCGCCAATCTGGGATGCGCCGCAATGGATGTGGCATTCAACATCCCCAGCGCGGTTTCCATCATTGCCCACAGCGGCACATCGGGGATCAGGTCGGCCACCGCGTCCAAATCGCGCGGCGAGGACACTTTGGGGATCAGCAGAGCGTCGATTTCGGCACCCTGAAAGGCCGCAATATCATCCGCCCCCCATTCGGTATCCAACCCGTTCACCCGTACAATTTTCGCGCGCTTGCCATAATCAGCGGTGGCCAGCGTTTTGACCAGCAGCGCGCGGGCGGCGGGTTTTTCATCGGGGGCGACCGCATCCTCTAGGTCAAAGATAATCGCATCGGTGGCAAGGGTTTGCGCCTTTTCCAAAGCACGGTCCTTGGAGCCGGGGATGTAAAGGGCGGAACGGTAGGGGCGATTGGCGGACATGATTCTCTCTCTCGCAACTTTGTTGCGTCATGGACCATGATTTTGGCACATTCAGCAACCCTAAATGTGCCGCAGCGCAGCATGGGGGCAGCACAGCGGCACGCCCCGTTAACCTTTCTTGCGTCATTAAAGCGCAGGCTTTGGGTCATGAATAAAGGGGTTTCGCGGCACTCAGCCCAGCCCGCCTGACAGTAGAAAGGTTTTACCATGACACAGAAACTCTTTGCCCTGTCTTTGGGCTTTGCCGCGCTGATCTTGGTCACGCAGGCCCACGCCGAAACGCAGCCCCAATGCGCGCCACGGGCCAACGTGCTGGCGCAGCTTGCGCAAACCTATGGCGAAACCCGGCAGTCCATGGGGCTTGCGGCGAATAATATGGTGATGGAGATGTTCGCCTCGGCCGCATCACAAAGCTGGACCATCATTGTGACCACACCCCAAGGCGAAACCTGCCTTGTCGCGTCCGGCCAAGGGTATGAGGCGATGGCGGATGAGTTACCCGCCAAAGGCGAACCTGCGTAAGTAAAGGCGAACCCGCCTGAAATCACGCCAGCACAGCCACCCACAACATGCGCAAAGATAGCAAAAGCAGCGCCCATAAAACCAAAGTATAAAACAGCTTTTCGGGCAGCAAACGGACCAGCCGCACACCGGCAAACACCGCCAAGGTTGCAGGCAGGAACAACCAAACCGCGATGTGCAGGCTGTCAAACGACAAAATACCAATCGACAAATAGGCCGGCAGCTTTACCATATTCACCCATGTAAACAGGATGGTTGAGGTGCCGGCAAACACCGCCTTGGGCAGGCGCAAAGGCAAGGTGTAAATCTGATAAGGCGGCCCGCCTGCATGGCTGACAAAGCTGGTGAACCCCGCCGCAGTCCCCCAAAACAGCCCCGGTACTACGCGCGGTTCCCTAGCGCCCGATGCGGCGCCCCAACCCAGCAATCGGCTGGCGGCAAAACTGCTGCCCAAAGCACCGATCAACCCGCCGACCATATGTTCGGATATCAGGTTGGCCGTGGCCCAGCCCAAGCCAATCCCCAGCGCCGTGGCCGGAAACATGATTTTCAGCACCCGCATGTCATATTCGCGGCGATACGCCCAAACCCCAAACCAATCTGAAACGATATAGATGGGCAGCAGCAACCCCGCCGCCTGCAACGGTGGCATGACCAGCGACAGAATCGGTACCGACATCATCGCCACCACCGGCAATCCGCCCTTGGACAGACCCACGGCCACCGATGCAATAACGGCCACTACCCAAAATGCTGTGCCGTCCATGCTGTTTTTGCCCCATGATTTTCTTTTTGCTTTAACGCAAAACGCAATATGACCAAGCCACAAGCATGTCTTGGTTTGCAATCAATCTGTCCCAGATCAATTGCAAACCGCATTAAACTTTAACCCTGCGACTGTAACAAGAGGAATGCCGCGTTGCAGCGCCCTTGCTTAATGCGTGCCAAGGGGCTACGCATCCCAGCATCAAAATAACCCGACCCGGAGATGGATATCATGGCTAGACCCAAGATTGCACTTATCGGCGCGGGGCAGATTGGCGGAACGCTCGCCCATCTCGCCGCGATCAAGGAATTGGGCGATATCGTCCTGTTCGACATTGCCGAAGGCACCCCACAAGGCAAAGCATTGGACATCGCACAGTCCGGCCCGGCCGAGGGTTTTGACGCCAACATGCGCGGCGCCAACGACTATGCCGATATCGCAGGCGCCGATGTGTGCATCGTGACCGCCGGTGTCGCCCGTAAACCGGGGATGAGCCGTGATGACCTGCTGGGCATCAACCTGAAAGTGATGAAGTCGGTCGGTGAGGGCATTGCCGCCCACGCGCCGAACGCCTTTGTGATCTGCATCACCAACCCGCTGGATGCGATGGTTTGGGCGTTGCAGCAGTTTTCGGGCCTGCCCACCAACAAGGTTGTCGGCATGGCCGGCGTTTTGGATAGCGCCCGTTTCCGTCACTTCCTGTCGGTTGAATTCAACTGCTCGATGCGCGACGTAACCGCGTTCGTTCTGGGTGGTCATGGCGACACGATGGTGCCTTTGGCCCGCTATTCGACCGTTGGCGGCATCCCGCTGCCCGACTTGGTTGAAATGGGCTGGACCAGCCAAGACAAGCTGGACGCGATCATTCAGCGCACCCGTGATGGTGGCGCCGAAATCGTGGGCCTGCTGAAAACCGGTTCGGCGTTTTATGCGCCTGCTACATCGGCGATTGAAATGGCCGAAGCTTACCTGAAAGACCAAAAGCGGATGCTGCCATGTGCGGCCTATTGCAACGGTGAGCTGGGTGTGAAGGACATGTATGTCGGCGTGCCAACCATCATCGGTGCTGGCGGGATTGAGCGTATTGCCGACATCAAGATGAACGCTGTTGAACAGGCGATGTTCGACAAGTCGGTCGCCGCGGTTCAAGGTCTTGTGAAGGCCTGTAAAGAGATTGATCCGTCCTTGGCCTAATTGGTCAATCGGTAGGTAGCTATGAACGGCAGTTGGGCAACCAGCTGCCGTTTTTCTTTCGAAAAACCGGCGGCCTTTGCCGCGCGATATGGCGCAGCACAGCCCGATTATCCCGCAAATGTTCTACCATTATCTATTCTGACAGCCCACGAATCATAAGGTTTCGCTAAAGCTGCCTGTTTTGTGATCACAGCTTTCTGGGCTGTGATCACAAATGTCGGATTTTTCCCCGAAAAGCCGTTTTTCCAACAAATCCCTTTTGAATCGGCCTATTTTTGTGGCATCAGAGGGCAAATTCCTTACCGATGGGACAGTCGATGAACATTCACGAATACCAAGCCAAAGCCCTGTTGCGCAGCTATGGGGCGCCTGTGTCCGATGGCCGCGTGGTCTTGCGCGCTGAAGAAGCCAAGACCGCCGCAGGCGAAATGGACGGGCCGCTATGGGTTGTGAAAGCGCAGATCCACGCGGGTGGCCGTGGCAAAGGCCATTTCAAAGAGGCACAGGCCGGCGAAAAGGGCGGTGTGCGCCTTGCCAAATCGGTGGCCGAAGCTGCCGAGATGGCCAAGCAAATGCTGGGTCGCACGCTGGTGACGCACCAGACCGGCCCGGCGGGCAAGCAAGTGAACCGCATCTATATCGAAGACGGATCGGATATCGCGCGCGAACTTTACCTCGCATTGCTGGTCGATCGTCAGTCCAGCCGCAT
>CBDTUV010000135.1:0-7849 GCA_965363575.1 uncultured Pseudorhodobacter sp.
ACCGGCTTGCCGTCCAGCGCAATGCCACAGTTAGACCCGTCAAACAGGCTGACATGGGTTTCGCGCACGCCTGCGGGTAGGGTTTGCGCATCTACGGTAAAGCCGTGGTTCATCGACGTAATCTCTACCTTGTTTGTATCATAATCCTTGACCGGATGGTTGGCACCGTGGTGGCCGTGGTTCATCTTTACGGTTTTGCCACCCAAGGCCAGCGCAAGCATTTGATGGCCAAGGCAAATCCCGAACACCGGGATATCGGCCGCCAAGACGCCCTTGATCATGTCCACAGCATATTCGCCCGTCGCCGCAGGGTCGCCGGGACCATTTGACAGGAACACACCTTCAGGATTTAACGCCAGTACATCCTCGGCCGTGGCCGTGGCCGGCAGCACCGTCACATCGCAACCAGCCGAGGCCAAGCAACGCAGGATGTTCCGCTTTGCGCCAAAATCAACCGCGACCACGCGCAGGCCATCACCGGTGCGCTTGGTATAGCCATCAGGCCAAGCCCAACGCATTTCATCCCAGCGATAGCTTTGCGCGCAGGTCACCTCTTTGGCGAGGTCCAAACCTTCCAACCCGCGCCATGCGCGTGCCGCACCAATCAGTGCCTCAATATCAAAATTCCCATCTGGATCATGGGCCAAGGCCACATGCGGCGCACCTTGTTGGCGGATCGCTCGGGTCAAACGGCGGGTATCAAGCCCACCAATCCCGATCCGGCCTTTGGACAGCAGCCATTGGGTCAATTCCGCCGTTGCGCGCCAACTCGACGGTTCGGTCGGGTCCCATTTCACCACCATGCCTGCGGCGACCGGATCGCTGGTTTCGTCATCCTCGGGGGTGACGCCCGTATTACCGATATGGGGAAAGGTAAAGGTCACAACCTGACCTGCATAGGACGGGTCGGTCATGATTTCCTGATAGCCGGTCATCGCGGTGTTGAACACCAATTCGGCCACCGTTTGCCCTGTCGCGCCAAAGCCGCGCCCGTAAAAAAGGGTGCCATCGGCCAGCGCAAGGCAGGCGGTGGGTTTGTCGGTGCTGTGTGTATGGGGCATGGTACGACTCTCATATGGCCGGATTTTGGGGACACTACGGGGCCATGGGTTCGGGGTCAAGAGAGGGGGCGAAATGGAATTTCACGCCATTTCAACAGCTTGCAAAAATTGTCCCCGGTTGCGCGGGCATTGGCTTAGCGCTATGGTCGGCAGTTGCTGAAACCTTGGGAAAGATCACAGAATGACGTTGCGCGATCGGCTACAATCGGCCCTAAAAGATGCGATGCGGGCACGCGATGCAGAACGGCTTTCAACCCTGCGCCTGATCAATGCCGCGATCAAGGATCGTGAGATTGCGATGCGCGGTGACGGTACCGAGGCGGTGGTGTCTGAGGTGGAAATTACCGGGATCTTGTCCAAGATGGTCAAGCAACGCCAAGAAAGCGCGCGTGTCTATGAAGAAGGCGGGCGGCTGGAGTTGGCAGAAAAAGAACTGAACGAAATCAAGGTGATTGAAGAATACCTGCCCCGCCAATTGGATGGCGCAGAGGTTGACGCTGCGATTGCGGCCTCGATTGCCGAGGCAGGTGGCGTGTCAATCCGCGATATGGGCAAGGTCATGGCGGTGTTGAAGGCCAAGTATACTGGCCAGATGGATTTTGCGACGGTCGGCCCGCGCGTGAAAGAAATGCTTAGTTAACCGCTAAGGCCAAACGCATTACTCCGGGTATTTGCGCTTGGCCTTTGCCGTACCCAGTTTGCCGCTGGATTTGCTGCTTTGCGCTGTGGCAGTCCATTCATAGGTATGGCGACCACCAGGCGGGCAAGGGCTTTTGTACTTAAACGCGCCCGGCTCTATTATCTTTTGGCCTGACCATGCCACCACGCCGCCACCATGATTATAACCGGGGGCATCGCGGTCGGTTAGCTTGAAGCGGATGAATTTTGTTCCTGCAGGGACGTCTTTGACAGCAAAGCGTGGGTTGGCCACGGTGTTTGGATTGCCGCTGTTGCAGGACTTTAACCCAGACCAATCAAACGCAATTTCAAAGGCAAGTGCCGGGGCAGCGGTGAGTGTAAGAGCTATGGCAAGACATAGGGACAACCTGTTCATCTGCGAGGACTCCTTGTGGACGCTGCTGCCTAAAACTGTACCATCATTTCTTGCGCTTGTGTCAAGCCGTCTGGGAACAGCCTTGCTGGCAGCACGCAAAAGCGCCAATTAATTGCCCCGCACCCCGGCGTTGTGCTTGCGCAAAGCCTCTCGCAGATCATCGACCAGCGTCTCCCGCTCATCCTCGGATAAAAACGCGCCTAGCTCGACCTCGCGTGGGCCACCCGCGAGCGTGATATATTCAGGCACCGGACCGCCCTTTTTGTGCTGAACCACGCGCACCCAATGCGGGTTAGCCTCCCACTCTTGGTGCTTGCCGCGCGGGCCGTGCCGGGTCAAATGCAAGCGGGTGTCTTCAAATGTCAGGGTTTCCACAATTTCACCGTCGCGGTAGCTGCGGTCCAGCGCCCAATAAAGGCCCGCAACTGCAATTACCAGAAACGGTAACAACCCCCACAGCACCGGCGACCCCAGCACTGCCAACAGTGGTATTGTCACCATCAACGCCGTTCCGCCCATAAACGCCACAAACCCCCGCCGTGGCAGTGATCGGTACGGCCATAAATGCAGCACCTTGTGGTCGGTGGTTTGGGTCCATTCATAGGGCATGGGCGGCCTTTAGCAGTCTGGTCAACTTAAGAAATCTAGCGGGATCTGGTGACAGGGCAAGCGCCTATCTGCACTAAGCAAAAAGGCCCCGGCAATTCTGCAGGGGCCTTTCCGTATCAGTTTTCAATCGCCGTAACCCTTAGTGGCGGTGGCTTTTGTCCCAGTCAGACTGCTTTGGCAGCTGCTCGAACGTATGCTCGGGCGGCGGGCAAGGCAGGGTCCATTCCAAGGTATCCGCATGTTCGTTCCAGTAGTTGTTTTGCGTGATGCGCTTGCCGTAGCGCAGGGCGTAAACAATCATACCGATAAAGAAGATGAAGGATGCAAAGGACAAGAACGCACCAACAGACGACCAATAGTTCCACTGAGAAAACGCCTCGGGATAGTCGATGTAACGGCGCGGCATGCCTTGGCGACCAAGGAAGTGCTGCGGGAAGAAGGTCAGGTTTGCACCGATGAACATCATCCAGAAATGCAGTTTACCTGCCCATTCGGGATACTCGCGGCCCGACATTTTGCCGAACCAAAAGTAGATGCCCGCAAAGATGGCAAATACGGCCCCTAGGCTCATCACATAGTGGAAGTGCGCGATGACGTAATAGGTGTCATGATACGCACGGTCCAAACCTGCCTGCGACAATACGATGCCGGTCACACCACCAACGGTGAACAGAAAGATGAACCCAAACGCCCAGTACATTGGCGTTTTCATGTCCAGCGATCCGCCCCACATGGTCGCGATCCACGAGAAGATCTTGATCCCTGTCGGCACCGCGATAACCATCGTGGCCAGCATGAAATAGGACTGCTGGGTCAGCGACATGCCCACAGTGTACATGTGGTGTGCCCAGACAACAAAGCCCAAGACCCCAATGGCCACCATCGCATAAACCATTGGCAGATAGCCAAAGATCGGTTTGCGTGAGAAGGTTGCGATAACCTGAGAGATGATCCCAAAGCCCGGCAGAATGATGATGTACACTTCTGGGTGGCCAAAGAACCACAAGATGTGCTGGTAGAGCACCGGATCGCCGCCGCCCGAGGGATCAAAGAACGTGGTCCCAAAGTTACGGTCCGTCAGCAACATGGTGATCGCACCCGCCAAAACCGGCAAGGACAACAGGATCAACCAAGCTGTGACAAAGATCGACCAAGCGAACAGCGGTACTTTGTGCAGGGTCATCCCTGGCGCACGCATGTTCAAAAAGGTGGTGATCATGTTGATGGCGCCCAAGATCGACGACGCGCCCGACAGGTGCACCGCGAAAATCGCGAGGTCCATCGCATAGCCGCCTTCAATGGTCGACAAAGGCGGGTAGAGAACCCAACCCACGCCTGCACCCGTTTGGTCATTGCCGCCCGGTGACAGAACCGAGGCCACAGCCAGCGAGGTGCCCGCCACATACATCCAATAGGACAGGTTGTTCATCCGCGGGAACGCCATATCTGGCGCGCCGATCTGCAACGGCATGAAATAGTTACCAAAACCGCCAAACAACGCGGGAATAACCACAAAGAACATCATCAAGATGCCATGTGCGGTGATGATCACGTTCCACAAATGACCGTTCGGTGTGCAGGTGTCACCCACGGCGGCTGCGGTAAACCGCGCGCCTTCCATACACATGTACTGCACACCGGGGTGCATCAGTTCCATACGCATATAGACGGTGAAAATAACCGAAATCAGGCCAACAAGGCCGCCGGTGAACAGGTATAGAATACCGATGTCTTTGTGATTGGTTGACATAAACCAGCGGGTAAAGAACCCGCGTTCGTCATGCTCGTGGCCATGAATGGCTGCGTCGGCCATGCCTGCCCTCCCGTTTGCGTTCTACTGTTTCAGCGCACAGGAAAATCAGAATCCCGCCGCCACTTGTATATCTGTTCTAGAATGCTCAAGCGGCGGCGGCAATTGCAGACTTTGATGCAGATCAAGAAAAACTACATCAAAGCCACATTTTAGCGTGTCAATTGGCCGCAGGGCCAACCGATGCCAGATAAGCAGCAACATCATCGCCGCCTTTTTTCATCTTGAAGGTCATCAAAGACTTGCCCTTGGCATCGCCCGAATACTCTTCAAGGAATTTGGACGGATCGGGCAGGTATTCCGCCATCACTTCTTCTTCCCAAATAAGGCCTTTCTCGCCCGATTCCCGCATCACGTCGGAATATTTGAACCCTTCGACAGAGCCGGCGGGACGGCCAATGATGCCGTACAGGTTAGGACCGGTTTTACCGCCCTTGACAATTGCGGTGCCGTCATCGGCAACGATTTCATGGCAGGCTTTGCATTTCTTGAATTCTTTTTCACCTTTTTCGGCATCAGGGTCCGCGAATGCAGGGGCCGAGAGGGCAAAAAGAGCGGCGGTTACGATAAGGCTGAGTTTCATTGTCTTTCCTTGTCAGTTTGTAGGTCGATGATTCTAACCAGACATTCTCTGGCATTACAATGCAGACGCCTAGCATAGGCGGCTTTCGCTTAATTTGACATAGGTCAAGCTGTTGCGCAGTTAAAAAGTTGCGGTAGCTCGGACGATCCACACCGCCTTGCGTTCGCCGCGCTGCCGCCGGGCAAAGCGCAGCCCTTGCGGAGCGGGCCCTTTTTCCGCCCTGACAGCGCCATAGCCTTGATTGAGAGGAATCAATGTGCAGATGTGGTGTGCCACTGGAGCATGTGGGAAACGCGCCGCCTATTTGTCGCAGGCCGGATCACGACTCTGCCCCCCAAAAATCTTGTCAAACTGCTGCCGCAAGGCCACATCCACATCCGTCATTGTCACTGGCAGGCCCAAATCCACAAGACTGGTCACGCCGTGGTCGGTGATGCCGCACGGGATGATTCCGGTGAAATGGTCGAGGTCCGGCTCCACATTAATGGAAATTCCGTGAAAGCTGACCCATTTGCGCAGCTTAACCCCAATGGCGGCCACTTTATCCTCGGCCATTGTCCCATCCGAGCCTTTGCGATCCGGGCGCACCACCCAAACCCCTACACGGCCCGTGCGCCGTTCGCCCTTGATGTTGAAACTGGCAAGCGTGGCAATCACCCAATTTTCCAAAGTGCAAACAAATTGGCGCACATCGCGTCCGCGTTTGTTCAGATCCAGCATCACATAGGCTACGCGCTGGCCCGGCCCATGATAGGTGTATTGCCCCCCGCGCCCTGCCACATGCACGGGGAAACGGTCAGGTGTGACCAGATCCACCGGCTTTGCACTGGTTCCGGCTGTATAGAGGGCGGGATGCTCCAACAACCAAACCGCCTCAGGCGCGGTTCCGGCCGCAATTTCGGCCACCCGTGCCTCCATCGCGGCCAAAGTTTGTGCGTATGGCGCATGCCCGTCGAGCACACGCCATTCGACGGCGTTCAGATTTGCCCCGTGATCTTTGCCCAAACTCTGCCCCTTTATTGATTTAGCCCATGTCATGACGCGCTGACCCGTAGGCCAAGGCAAAAAAGCCTTAGACTCATCGAAAACCCATGGTATCGTAGTTTTATATTTTCACGTAGTGACTCAGGCAGGAGTTTTCAAATGATATTCAAAACAATTTCGACGGCATTCATTGCGACCGCCCTTGTTATAACCCCGATGGAGTCGCGCGCGGGTGATGGGTTGGTCGGCGGTATTATTGGCGGCATTATCGGCGGTGCTATCGTAAACGGCGCCAACAACAATCGCCGTGCGACTACGCGTAGATATACCCCCAAAAAAACGCGCCCCTCGGTCTCGTCTGCCCAAAGAGAGCAGAACCGCGAAGTGCAGGTCGCGCTTAACTACTTTGGCTTTCCGGCAGGTGCCCCAGATGGGGCGCTTGGGGCACGGTCACGCGGGGCCATTTCACAGTACCAAGCGCACCTTGGCTTTGCGCCATCGGGTAACTTGAACAGTTGGGAACAAGATTTGCTTGTGCAGTCCTATTATCGCGCGCAAGCGGGCGGGCCATTGGTTGCCCAGCAAATCGCAACAGACCCGCGCGGCACCAAAGGTTTGCTGATCACTTACCGTGACGAAAAGATGGGTGTGCCTGCGGCCAGCACTGTTCAAAGCGGCCAGATGGCTGTCGCAGAGCCAGCGCCAACACTTGGCGTTACCGCAGCCGGCCCCTCGGCTGTTGCAGCGGCGGTGCCGCAATTTGGCGCGCCGACAACTTTGCCCTCGTTCATGGCGCAAAATGCGGCGCAGGTGTCCCTTGCCAGCTATTGCAACAAAATCTCGCTGCTTACCAATTCGAATGGCGGGTTTGTCACCCCGGTGACGCTGACCGACCCTGCTTTTGCATTGTCTGAACAGTTTTGCCTTGCCCGCACCTATGCCATCGCCCAAGGCGAAGATTTGGTGTCCAAGGTCGCAGGCTTTACGCCGCAGCAAATCTCTCAGCAATGTGAGGGGTTCGGGCCGATGATGCAGCCTCATGTTGCGGCTTTGGCGGTCAGATCCCTGACCGAGGTGACCCAAGGCGTGTCAGACTTTGTGGTCGCATCGGGTATGGCGCCAGCGCAGCTTGCAGGAACGGCCAAGATTTGTTTGGGCGTGGGGTATGTGACGGATAATATGGATGTGGCGATTGGGTCTGCACTAATCCTGACCTCCGTGGGCGAGGCTGCTTATTCCGAGTTGGTAGGCCATCACCTCGCGGCGGGCATTGGTGCCGCACAGCGGATGGACTTGGCGTTGCCTTGGTTTGATCAAAGCTTGACGGCGGGTTCAAATGGCGCGGTACAGGTCTTTGCACCGGGAATGACAGATCGGGCTGCCCTGATCCGGCTTGCGGCGTATTCTGCCGCTGGGCGCAATGTTCCGGGTGCGCAAACGCCGGTGCCTGCATCGACATTGCCAACGTTCGCGATGCCCACACCCCCCTCTTCCAGCCCTTAAAGGCTCGGTTCACTTGGGTTTAGACATCTTACACCGCCGGGCCTCAGCCCGGCGGTTTTTCTTTTTACCCCGCTTTGCGCATTTCTCATCCGCTCCATGCATATTTCAACTTGAGGTCCGCCCCCGCCTTCGCTAAGACCCAGCGCAGTCAAGACAGTGCGGTCGTGGCGGAATTGGTAGACGCGCAGCGTTGAGGTCGCTGTTCTTTAACCGGAGTGGGGGTTCGAGTCCCCCCGACCGCACCA
>CBDTUV010000136.1:0-7736 GCA_965363575.1 uncultured Pseudorhodobacter sp.
CGATTGAGCTGACGCCGGGCAAACGGGCGCGGACGGCATCGCCAAGACGGCGCTCAATAGTCAGGTTGTGTTCGTGTAGGTGACGCATGGGGTGGGGATAGACAGCGCGGGGCCGCTTGGCAATTGCCACCCGGCTTTTGGCCATGAAAAAGCCGCGCCAAGGGGCACCCCGGCACGGCGTTTGTCGATTAAAGCAGCCTTACAGACCCGGATAGATCGGGAAGCGGGCGCACAGGGCCTCGACCTTGGCTTTGACGGCGGCCTCTACCGCGGCGTTGCCGTCCTCGCCGTTCGCGGCCAGCCCGTCGACAACCTCAACAATCCAATCACCGATCAGGCGGAATTCAGCCTCGGCAAAGCCACGGGTGGTGCCTGCGGGGGAGCCAAGACGGATGCCGGAGGTGATGGTCGGCTTTTCGGTATCAAACGGGATGCCGTTCTTGTTGCAGGTGATGTGGGCGCGGCCCAAAGCCTTTTCGGTGGCATTGCCTTTGACGCCTTTGGGGCGCAGATCGACCAGCATCAGGTGGGTATCGGTGCCGCCCGTGACGGTGCCAAGGCCGCCTTTCATCAGTTGATCGGCCAGCGCTTGGGCGTTTTTGATCACTTGCGCTTGGTAGGCTTTGAATTCGGGGCGCAACGCCTCACCAAAGGCGACCGCTTTGGCGGCGATGACGTGCATCAAGGGACCGCCTTGGATGCCCGGAAAAATGGCCGAGTTGACCTTTTTGGCGATCGCCTCATCATTGGTCAGGATCATGCCACCGCGCGGGCCGCGCAGGGTTTTATGGGTGGTTGTGGTGGCAACATGCGCGTGTGGGAACGGGCTGGGGTACAGGCCCGCCGCCACGAGGCCCGCGAAATGCGCCATATCGACCAAGAAATACGCGCCTACCTTATCGGCAATCGCGCGGAAACGGGCGAGGTCGAGGATGCGCGGGATGGCCGAACCGCCTGCGATGATGAGCGCGGGTTTATGTTCCAGCGCCAAGGCTTCGATCTGGTCGTAGTCGGGCAAGAGGGTGTCTTTGATCACGCCGTATTGCACGGCCTTGAACCATTTACCGGATTGGTTGGGGGCGGCACCGTGGGTCAGGTGGCCGCCGGCATCGAGGCTCATGCCCAGAATCGTATCGCCGGGTTTGATCAGGGCTTGGAACACGCCTTGGTTGGCTTGCGAGCCGGAGTTGGGCTGAACGTTGGCATAAGAGCAGCCAAAGAGTTCGCAAGCCCGGTCAATCGCCATGGTTTCAGCGATATCGACATATTGGCAACCACCGTAATAGCGTCGGCCCGGATATCCTTCGGCGTATTTGTTGGTCATCACTGACCCCTGCGCCTCCATCACTGCGCGCGACACGATGTTTTCGGAGGCGATCAGCTCAATCTCATTGCGCTGACGGCCGAGTTCGAGGGTGATGGCACCAAAAAGATCGGGGTCACGGGTAGCGAGGGTTTCGGTGAAAAAACCGGCGTCGCGGTGGGCGGTATCTGTGGGGGCGTTCATGGGCGTCTCCTTTGACGGGCGGCGAGGGATGGCATGTGTCTAGTGCAGCTTGGGGCGTTGAGAAAGATAAGAATCCGTCCTGATGCCCAGTTTGGGCGACATTACCGCATGCGGTGCGGGGTTGGGGCGGCGTTCGGGCGGAAGTTTTTGCCCTATCGCGCGGTGTGGGGGTTGAGTTTGGCCCCCGCGCCCCGCAAGACTTGGGGGTAAGGTACGCAGAAAAGGGGATGGTGTGGGGCAACGGATTGCATTTTTGGCAAGCAATGCCGAGGCGGCGCAAATGGCGTTGGTCCGGTTGACCGAACTTTATGGCAACCATGCGCCGGAAAGGGCGAGCCAGATTGTCGCTTTGGGCGGCGATGGGTTTATGCTGCAAACCCTGCATCAGACGCAAAGCCTTGATATTCCGGTGTATGGGATGAACTGCGGCACCATTGGGTTTTTGATGAATGCTTACTCTGAGGAGGATTTGCCTGCGCGGCTGAGTGAGGCCGGGGAGGAAGTGCTGAACCCATTGGCGATGACCGCGCAAACCGCGGATGGGTCGATGGCGCGAGGGTTGGCGATCAATGAGGTGAGCCTGTTGCGGGCGGGGCCACAGGCGGCCAAGCTGCGGATATCGGTGGATGGCCGGGTGCGGATGGAGGAGCTGGTCTGTGATGGCGCACTGGTGGCCACACCTGCGGGGTCGACCGCCTATAACTATTCCGCGCACGGGCCGATTGTGCCGATCGGGTCGGATGTGTTGACGCTGACCGCGATTGCGGCATTTCGGCCAAGACGTTGGCGCGGGGCGTTGTTGCCCAAGGCCGCTGTGGTGCGGTTTGATGTGTTGGAGCCGGAAAAGCGCCCGGTTCTGGCGGCTGCGGACAGCATGTCGGTGCCGGATGTGATTTGGCTGGAGATACGGTCGGAACCCGGCATTCGCCACCGGATTTTGTTTGATGAAGGCCACGGGCTGGAAGAGCGGTTGTTGCGCGAGCAGTTTGCCTGAGGTGTTTGCGGCAAGGTTAGGGTAGGGGGCGTTGCCCCCTCGCCGCGCGCGGCTCACCCCCAAGGTATTTTTGCCAAGATGAAATTATGGGGCGTTCAGGGTTTGGGCGTGTTGGCCCAAAGGTCCAGTTTTCGGTAGAGTGTGGAGGGTGAGACGTCGAGGACGCGGGCGGCGCGGGGGACGGAGCCTGCGTGCATGGCGATTGTGGCCTCAATGATTTCGCGTTCCACCTCGGCCAAGGGGCGGCCCAGCAGGCCGTCGAGGGACAGTGCCGCTTGTGCTGGTTCTGACGGGGTGTCGGGCGCGTCCATTGGTGGCGATTGGCGCACGATATCATCGGGAAGCATGTGACGTTCGACCACATCGCCGTCATAGAGCACGGCGACATTGCGCATGACATTGAGAACTTGGCGGACATTTCCGGGCCAAGGCATGTCGCGAAACAATTGGCGGACATCGGGGGCAAGGGCGGTAAAGGCGCGGCCTTCTTCGGCGGCAAAGCGTTGCAGGGCGGTTTCAGCGATTTCGATCACATCCTCGGCCCGGTCGCGCAAGGGGGGCATGTGGATCGGGATGACGAAAAGCCGGTAGTAGAGATCTTCGCGGAACTGACCACGGCGCACGGCCTCGGCGGGGTCGCGGTTGGTGGCGCAGACAATGCGGACGTTGACCTTGCGCGGGCGGGTGGCCCCCACCGGCTGCACGGTTGAGGTTTGCAAGAACCGCAGCAGTTTGGTTTGCAGCGCGGGCAGCATTTCGCAAACCTCATCCAGAAACAAGGTGCCGCCATCGGCCGCCGCTGCCGCACCAAGCTTGTCCGAGATGGCACCGGTGAACGAGCCTTTGACATGGCCGAACACTTCGGATTCCAGCAGGTCGGCGGGGATTGCACCGCAGTTCAGCGCGATGAACGGGCCTGCGTTGCGTGGGGATTGGTGGTGGACGGCCAGCGCGCACAGCTCTTTGCCCGTGCCGCTTTCGCCGGTGATGAAGACGGTGGCCATGCTTTGCGCGACCGAGGCGATTTTATCCTGAACCCGTGTCATCGCGGGTGAGGAGCCGATAAACCCACCATCGGGCAGGCGGTTTGGTTGGCGGATCGCGGTGCGCGGGCGGTTGGTGGGCGTGTCCGTGCCGCGCAGGGCATTGTCGACCACCGACAGGAACCGCGCTTCGTCAAAGGGTTTGACCAGAAATTCATGGGCGCCGGCGCGCATCGCCTCAACCGCTTTGTTGATTGAGCCGTTGGCGGTGATCACGATGACGCAGGTTTCGGGGTGGCGGGCCAGCATATCTTGCATCAGGTCAAGCCCATCACGGTCGGGCAAGGTGAGGTCGAGAAGCACGATGCGTGGCTTTTCCTCGCAAAACAGGGCAAAGCCTTGGGCGGCGGTGGCAGCGGTGCTGACGGTATGGCCTGCGTTGGCCAGCGTGGCGCGGTAGACCATTTGCAGCGACACGGTATCTTCGATCAGCAAAATTGCTGGTGGCTTTGCGGCCTTGGATCTGCTGCGCGGGGCTTGGTTCATAGGGTGCGCTGCCGTTCTTTTTCGATCTGTGCGATCAGTTTAAGCAGCCCTGCCAGCCCGTCAAGCACGCCGTCCTTGTGGGCCTGCAACGCGTCACGGTCTTGGTCAATCGCTGACGTGTTGAGGGCGCGGGCGTTGTGTTCCAGCGCGGCCGCACCTGCCGTGCCTGCAAGGGCGATCAGGACATGAGAGGCTGACCGCAGGCTGGGCCAGTCCTGCGCAGGCAAGGCGGTGTGCAGTTTGGTTTGCACCGAGGCCAGATCTTCTTGGTAGCGGGTCAGCAGTTCGGCGGCGAGTTCTGGACCTGCCATATCCAGCAGGCGCAGGAAGGTGCCGGTATCTGCTGGGGGGGGGCTTGCGACCTGATGGGTGGCCGGATGGGCAGCGTTGAGTTCGCATAAAGCATGGGTCAAAGCAGCAGCAGACATAATGGGTTTTACCAGCACTTGGTGTGCGCCGGCCGCCAGAACCTGTTGGTGAATGGCGGGCAGGTGATGGGCGGTCAGGACCACAATGCAAGGGGCGTGGCCGACAGGCGGCGGCTGATCGCGCAGGCCTGCGCAAATGTCCAACCCCGAACGGCCCGGCATTTCCAGATCCAACAAGGCCAGATCAAAGCCGCCTCTTTGCAGCGCGGCCTCGGCTGCCAGACCATCGCGGACCATGGTGGTTGCAGCCCCACAATCGCGCAAATACTGGGCGAGCAAAAGCAGTTGCGGCATGCTGTCATCGGCGATGAGCACCTGTTTGCCCCCAAGGCAGCTGGTATCGACCAAAGGCAGGGGGGAGTCGTCGGACGGTGTGGTGATGGGCAAGGTCAGGCTTGCCATGGCACCGTTGGTCTGGTTGCGCAGGTCCAGCGTGGCACCCATGCGCTGTGCCAAGGTCTGCGCGATGCTGAGGCCAAGGCCGTGGCCTGCATCGGTTTGCCATGCGGGCAAGGCACTGTTTTGCGCGCTGCCTTTGCAGGGCCGCGCGCCGATACCGGCAGGAAAGCCCGGACCTTGGTCGGTGATGACAAAGCGAATTTGGTCAGGGGTGGGGTGGGTGACGTTCAAGTGGATCGTTTTGCCGCCGGAGTGGGTGATCGCATTGCCGATCAGGTTGGACAAAATGCGGTCCAGCGCCGTGCGGTTGCACATGACCAACTGGGGCAAGGGTGCTGCGGTGATTTCAACCGCATTGGGATTGTGGCCCACTGAATAGCAGAAGCGGTGGGTCAGACCCTGAAGCAGCTGTGCAAGATTGGTTGGCGCTTGGTGGAAGTCTGGGGTGGTTTGGGCCAACAGTGTTGTCAGCGCATCGTCTAGGTAGTGGGAAAGGCTTGCCGCCGTCGCACGGGCGCGGTTAAGCTGTTGGCGGTCGGGTTGGGTCAAGCGATCTGTGTCAATCAAGGTCAGGCCTGCCAAGACATCGGCAACGGCTGACCGCAGATCATGGCCCAGCAAAGCCAGCTCCTCGGTCATCGGGTCCGTGTCGGGGGGGGCCTGTTTTTTCATGCTTTCCGCACCTTTAGTCGAAGTGAGAGACGTGGTTGACCCATCATACCTTTGCCCAGAACCAAAGGGTAAGGTGACGTGTCATCGGGTCAAAGTCTAGCGGGTAAACATGACGAAACCTTGGCCCCCTGTCCGGGCAGGCGGATGATCGCGCACGCGTGGGTTGTATTTTAGCCCTGTGCGAGGCCCAAAGTTTGCAAGGCCACTCGAATCTCATCCAGCACGGCGGGGTCTTCGATGGTGGCAGGGGCCTTGAAAGCCTCGCTATCGGCGATCTTGACCATGGTCGCGCGCAAAATCTTGCCCGAGCGGGTTTTGGGCAGGCGGTTGACCACAACGGCGCGCTTGAAATCCGCCACGGGGCCAATTTTATCGCGCATCAGTTTGATACATTCTTTGACCACATCCGCATCGGTTCGGTCCGCGCCGGAATTGAGGCACAAAAAGCCTAAGGGTGACTGCCCCTTTAGCGTGTCGGCCACGCCGATCACGGCGCATTCGGCAACATCAGGGTGGGAGGCCAGAACTTCCTCCATCGCGCCTGTCGACAAGCGGTGGCCTGCGACGTTTATCACGTCATCGGTGCGCGCCATGATGTAAAGATAGCCGTCTTCGTCGACAAAGCCCGCATCGCCCGTTTCATAATAGCCGGGGAAGGTGGTGAGATAGGATTTTTTGAACCGATCATCGGCGTTCCACAAGGTGGGCAAGGTGCCGGGAGGCAAGGGCAGTTTGACCGCAATCGCGCCCAAGGTTCCTGCTGGAACCGGGTGGCCGCCTTCGTCCAACACATGGACATCATAGCCGGGCATCGGCACAGACGGAGAGCCGATTTTGACGGGCAGCGCCTCTATCCCCAAAGGGTTGGCTGCGATGGCCCAGCCGGTTTCGGTTTGCCACCAATGGTCGATCACCGGAATGTTCAGGGCGGTCATCGCCCAGTTGATCGTATCGGGGTCGGCGCGTTCGCCGGCCAAAAACAGGACTTTAAGGTGGCTCAGGTCATAATTGGCGATCAGTTTGCCCTTTGGGTCATCGCGCTTGATGGCGCGCAGGGCGGTGGGGGCGGTGAAAAAGCTTTTGACTTTGTGTTCAGCGATCACCCGCCAAAAGGTGCCTGCATCGGGGGTGCCGACGGGTTTGCCTTCAAACACCACAGTTGTGCAACCGGCGATCAAGGGACCGTAGCAAATGTAGGAATGGCCCACGACCCAGCCCACATCGGACGCGGCCCAGAACACATCGCCTGCACCCACGTTATAGATGTTTTTCATGGACCAGTTCAGCGCGACCAGATGGCCTGCGGTGGGGCGCACCACGCCTTTGGGCGCGCCGGTGGTGCCAGAGGTGTAGAGGATATAGGCAGGGTGATTGCCCGCAACAGGCACGCAATCGGCGGGCTCAACCCCGTATTGAAAGCCATGCCAGCTGACATCGCGGCCGGGGATCAGCTGCGCCACTTCTTGTTCGCGCTGGAAAATAACGCAGAAATCGGGCTTGTGGGTGGCCATATCGATGGCCCCGTCAAGCAGGGGTTTGTAGTGGATCACGCGTGACGGCTCTATTCCGCAAGAGGCGGCGATGATGGCTTTGGGTTTGCAATCATCAATGCGAACGGCCAGTTCGCTGGCAGCAAAGCCGCCAAACACCACGGAATGCACCGCCCCCAGACGGGCGCAGGCCAACATCGCCTCCAGCGCTTCGGGGACCATCGGCATATAGATCATAACGCGGTCGCCTTTTTCCACGCCTTTGGCGCGCAAGGCGCCGGCAAGGGACGCCACGCGGTTGCGCAGTTCGGAAAAGGTGATGGAATGCTTGGTGCGCGTGACGGGGCTGTCGTGGATAATCGCTAATTGGTCGCCGCGCCCAGCCTCTACATGGCGATCAACGGCGTTCCAGCAAGTGTTGACCATGCCATCGGTGAACCATTCATACAGCGGCGCGCGGTCGGAGTTCAGCGCATAGGTTGGGGCCTTGTCCCAAGAGATGCTTTCGGCAGCCTTCATCCAGAACCCTTCAGGATCTGCTTTCCAGCCTGCGTAAACCTCTGCGTATGCCATCGTATACCCCTATGCTGCCTTGCGCCTTGTTACGCTGCGGCAGGGTATCTGGCAAGTTTGTTGCGGGAGTGTTTCGGGCAAGTTTGGGCAGGAGTGCTGCGCTGATTGGTCACATTTAGCGCAAACGGTGGGCCCGTTCGAGGC
>CBDTUV010000137.1:0-7734 GCA_965363575.1 uncultured Pseudorhodobacter sp.
CGCGGTGCAGTCACGGGGATATGGTGATGACAGATGAGATAGAAAAGCCAAAAAAGACCTCGCGCCAGCAGGTGTTCACTTTGGTGATTGAAGTCGGGCGCAACCCGAATGACGGGCTGCCTGCCAAGGCCACAGGGGCCGCGTTGATGGTCTATGCCAGTGGTGTGGATGAGGCCGAGGCGGTGCGCGAAACCGTGGCGATTTTGAAGCAAGCCGATATGGCGCCGTTGGATGTGTCGGGCTATGGCACGCTGGAAGAACGGCTGGAGGCGGGCGACGAGATTGCGGCGGATGAGCGGGAGTTGATGGACCGCGCGCTGGCGGAAAACTCAGTCATCGTGGCGCAGATGACGCCGTTTTACGACTGAGGTTTAACGTAAAAGTTATCAACCTTCTGTTTTTAAGACGGCTTTAGGCCGCCGAGCGGTGGCCGGAACGGCCCAGCATATCCAAAAGCGGGATCGTCTCATACGCTTGGATCAGCGTGTGGGGATAGCTGGGGGTTTGCCACTGGGGGCTGTTGGAATGGGACAGCAGGCGGCAATCTTCGGCCCGGATTAGGCGGGGGTAGCCTATATCGAGCGACACACAAGAGGTGACGGCGCGGCGATAGTCCATCAGGGCGGCGCGCCCATCGGTGACACTGCCGGCCATGGTCAGCACGGTTTCTTCGGCAAAAAGATACTCTACCTCATCGCCCGACAGTGCGATCAACTGATCGGACGACACCAGAATATCGGTTTCGGTGCCGAAATAGGGCGCGCGCAGCATCACCGGGCTGAACGAGCCACGGCTGGGCAAATCCATGTGCTGAACCGACATGAGGGGGACGTAATCGCCGTCATCGGTCAGCAGCAAATCACCCGGATGCAGTTTACCTGCCGAGCGGGGGCCGCGGTCGGTTTGGATGGGGGTTTGCAGGCCAACCCAAGGGGCGCGCGCGGGCAAATCATTGCTGTCCATCACGCCAAACCACAAAAGGGATTTATGGCGCGTCGTCTCATCGCTGCCTGCGCAAATCTGGACCAGATCGTCCAGCATCATCGGCATTGGGTCGCGGCCACGGGTATTGCGGGCCATCCCCGTGCCGAGTTGTTCCAGCAAAAGCGTCCAGGTTTTGCCGGGACCGTCCCAGCCAAAGGAAATGCGCCCTACGCCTGCACTGGGCAGATCAAGCGGGCCGGGCAGAACATGGCGCATCAGGCTGTCGCCTTGGCGGTGCAAGATCACAACGCCGGCCGTGTTATCGACAAAGACCGACAAGGTGCGCGGCCAGCTGTCGTTGGCCTTGAAGTCCAACAAAACGGTGGCGCCGTCAAGCGGCAGGTCAAATTCAAAGACCATCGTCGCCTTGGTCATCAAAGACAGGCCCTTTGCCACATCAAGCGGGGTGGAACGGTCAGAGAGGGCGAGCCATTGTGCCATAACCCTTATGCCGCCTTGCTGGCGGCGAACAACAGCTGTGCCTCAAACGGGCGCAGGGTGCGGCGCGCGGCGGGGCTGTAGCCAGAGCCGGTTTCGGGGTCAATCTCGGGGAAGATTGCGCAAATCTCGGCCAGGATTTCGGCCTCAAAGCTTTTGGTGGTTTGGGGGCCGGGCAAGAAGCTTTCGGTGGCAAGACCTTCGGAAAACACGACCTGATGGCGGTCAAACAGCAGGTGGACATAGGTCACGTCGCCGCCCGTCATGTAGCGGACCGAGCGGTCATTGACCAAATCCTTGGCGGCAACCAACACTTCGGTTTCGCCAAACAGCAGTTCGGACAGGCTGTCGCGGATCAAGATGCGGTGGAGCGGGGAGACCATAAGGTCGCGGTGTTGGCCAAAGGTGCCAGCGCGGATATGCACCGGGGCATAGCTGCCCGTGGCTGACACGGTGCGCCCACCGATCCAGCGCAAGGGTTGGGGGCCGTCATCCTGGGTCATTACCAAATCGCCGGGTTGCAGCGTTTCCACCGCAACCTCACCCTCGGGCGTGCGAATGGCTGTGCCTGCGACAAAGCAAGGGATTGAGTTGATTTTGACAAAGCCAACGTCGGTATTTCCCAGATTGTCCTTGACGGTATAGGTGAAATTCTTGGTTTCGATCTGACCATCGCCGGTGATGGTGAAGGTGCCATCGGCATTCAGCTTGACGGTTTGACCCGACGGCAGGGTGATCGTAGAGCCGACAACAACCGCGACGCCGTTGATATGGGTGATGGTCAACGTGGCACCGGGTTGTTTTATGTCATTCGACAATACATCCAGCGTTTTGACCCCGTTGGGGTTCAGGTTTACGCTGTCATCAATGGCGACAAGTGTTGTTTGCACCGAGTCGCCGCCGATCAGTATGCTACTGTCGTAATTTGAGTCCGCCGCATCGGCGATGCCGATCCGGATGGAGTTCAGCACACCGGGGTTCACCGGCATGGTCAGGGTCAGGGTGACGGTAAACCCATCCATTTCCGTATTGAAGGCATCGTTGGTGTTGTTGACAAACAGGTTTTGCTGGGTGTTGCCGTTGATATTGTTTACCGAGGTGACACCGTTACCAACCGTGATCGGCACATGGGTGCCATTCACCCAGACGCCAACCACATCATTGAACTGGCTGTTGATATACTCGGGATATTCCTCAGAGGCGAAAACAAAGCTCATCGTCATAAAGCTGCCGGTGGGGGTAAAATCCACATCCATCCAGACGGCATCATAGGTGTTGGTGCCGGCGATGGCGTTGAACTGGGAATTGTTGTTTGCGCCCGAGGTGTTGGTCGAGGTGCCAGAGCTGCGGTTCGGGTCGCCGTTGCGCTGGGTGAAGTCATCGACATCCCCCGTCGAAAGAATGACCCCCGTGTTTGATGGCACGACACCAGCAGCCAACTGGCCGTTGGAATAGATTGCTGACGAGTTGGAAGGCCCAGAATAGCTTGCACCATTCACGGTGACGCCGTTTCCAAAGATGGCATTCGCCATCGCCAGCGCCGAAGCATTGGTTTGATATGTTAGCTCGGCACCAGTTGCCATTTCTGCCCCCAATTGTACTGGAGGTCAGCCCAAACGCCGTTAAACAGACCGATTTAGCCGGCCTTGCACTGTCTTATCACTGCTCGTTCGGACACGTTGGTCCAGCGTTTGCCCTGCCTCAGGACTTATTATCAGGCCAACTAATCGCAAATTATCTGGATTGTCACGGGTATTCGCGTTCGGGTTGTGGTTGGTGGTAAAAAAGGTTGCGCAGGGGCCACAGCGCAAAAGGCCGTTTGGAACGGTTGCATGGGCAGGTTTGAGGCGGTATCGCTGGGGCGCAGCCCTTGGCCTGCCCAGTTAAAGGACGTTTTGATGCCCGTATTTGACCCTATCGACCCGGTTCAATTGACCGCAGACCTGATCCGCTGCCCAACCGTGACGCCGGCAGAAGGTGGCGCGCTGGTGTTGTTAGAGGGTTTGCTGACCAAAGCCGGGTTTACCTGTACGCGGGTGGATCGGGGCGGGATTTCCAATCTGTTTGCGCGCTGGGGGCGGCCCATGGCCAATCGCAGCTTTGGCTTTAACGGCCACACCGATGTGGTGCCTGTGGGCGATGTGGCGGCCTGGACGCATGACCCGTTTGGCGCCGAAATTGTGGACGGTTGGATGTATGGGCGCGGGGCCACCGATATGAAATCGGGGGTGGCTGCCTTTGCCGCCGCTGCGATTGATTTTGTGCGCCAGACCCCGCCGGATGGGGCGGTTATTCTGGCGATCACCGGCGATGAAGAGGACGTTGCCGCCGATGGCACCGTGGCCTTGCTGGATTGGATGGCCGCGAATAACGAACAGATGAGCGTGTGCCTTGTGGGCGAGCCCACCTGCCCGAATGTGATGGGTGAAATGATGAAAGTGGGGCGGCGCGGGTCGCTGACCGCGCGGTTTGAAGCGCGCGGCGTGCAAGGCCATTCCGCCTATCCGCACCGCGCCAACAACCCGCTGAACGCGATGGTGCGGTTGATGGACCGCTTGGCAAGCCACCCGCTGGACAGTGGCACCGATCATTTTGACGCGTCGACCTTGGCCATTACCACGATTGATACAGGCAATACCGCGACCAATGTGATCCCCGCCACCTGCCGCGCCACGGTGAATGTTCGGTTCAATGACAGCCACACCGGGGACAACATTTCCGATTGGCTGCGGAATGAGGCTGCGGCGATGCAAACCGCAACGGATGTGAAATTTGAGGTTAAAATCAAAATCTCGGGCGAAAGTTTTGTGACACCACCGGGCGAATTGTCGGCACTGGTGGCAAAGGCGGTAAAGGCCGAAACGGGCGTTTCGCCTGTGCTGTCGACATCGGGGGGGACATCGGACGCGCGGTTTGTCAAAGACCATTGCCCGGTGGTGGAATTTGGGTTGGTGGGCAAGACCATGCATCAGGTCGATGAACGGGTTGAGGTGGCGCAGATCCAGCAATTAAAAACGATCTATACCCGCATTTTGACAGAGTATTTCGCATGACTCCCAACCCCAAAATCAAGATCGAGGTGACCACCGATATTGCTACCTGCCTGAACTTGCGTCGCGTGGTGTTTATCGACGAACAAGGCGTGTCCGAGGCGGATGAGCGTGATGATCTGGACGCCCAAGCGGTGCATTTACTGGCATGGGTCGAGGACCGCCCCGTGGGGTCGGCGCGGTTGTTGACCAAAGGTCATACGGGCAAGATTGGCCGGGTTTGTGTGCTGCGCGATCAGCGTGGCAGCGGGCTGGGCGCGGCCTTGATTGGCGCGGCGGTCGAAGAGTTTCGCCGTATGCCAGGGATTGCAACGGTCAAGCTGGGCGCGCAGACCCATGCGATTTCGTTTTATGAAAAGCTGGGCTTTGCCGCGTTTGGCCCTGAATATGATGATGCGGGTATTCCGCACCGCGACATGATGCTGGACCTATAGCTTGGCACGTGAAGACGCGTGACGAGGCGATTTGGCCGTGCTAGGGCAGGTTTATGGAAAAATTACCGTCAAAACCCCAGATTGTTCAATGGTTGGCTGACAACCCTACGCTGACCTCCAAGCGCGATATCGCGCGGGCCTTTGGTATCAAAGGCGGAGAGTTGCGGATTGAGCTGAAACGCATGCTGAAAGAGCTGGAGGATGAGGGTGCCTTGGTGCGCAAGCAGCGCCAGTACCGCGACCCCGATGCGCTGCCGCCTGTGTCTATTTTGAAGGTTGAGGCGCCGGATGCGGATGGCGATTTGTTCGCGTCAGCGGTGGAATGGAATGAAGACGGCGATGCGCCGCGTATTCTGATTGTCACCAAGAAATCCGACCCCGCGCTGGGTGAAGGCGACCGTATTCTGGCGCGTTTGGAACCTGTGGGCGGCAAGGACCATGACTATGAGGCCCGGTTGATCCGCAAGCTGGGGTCGAACCCGCTGAAGATGCTGGGGATTTTCAGGGCTGAGAGCGAAGGCGGGCGCATCGTGCCTGTTGATAAAAAGAACGACAAGGAATGGCGCGTGCTGCGCGACGGCACGATGGACGCCAAGGATGGTGAGCTGGTAGAGGCCGAACAATCCGGCCCCAAGCGCATGGGCCTGCCGCAAGCGCGGATCGTGGCGCGGCTGGGTGACCCGTCTGGCCCGCGTGCGATCTCATTAATTGCGATCCATCAACACGGTATTCCCGACCAATTCCCCGATAAGGTGATTGCCGAGGCGGATGCCGCCGAGCCTGCGCCGATGGCTGCGCGCGAGGACTTGCGCGACATGCCCTTTGTGACAATTGACCCCGTCGATGCGCGCGACCGCGATGATGCGGTTTTGGCGATGCCGGATGCGGATAAATCGAACCCCGGTGGCCATATCGTTTGGGTCGCGATTGCCGATGTGGCGCATTATGTGCGCCCCGGATCGGTGCTGGACCGTGAGGCCAAGATGCGCGGCAATTCCAGCTATTTCCCTGACCGGGTTGTGCCGATGTTGCCCGACACGCTGTCGGGCGATTTGTGTAGCTTGCACGAAAACGTTGACCGCGCCTGCATGGCCGTGCGGATGGTGTTGGATGCGCAGGGCCGCAAGATTAGCCACCGTTTTACCCGCGGCATGATGCGGTCGGTGGCGTCGTTGAACTATGCCCAAGTGCAATCGGCGATTGATGGCAACCCAGATGCGGTGACCGAACCGCTGTTAGAGGACATACTGCGCCCGCTTTACGCCGCCTATGAGACGACGAAATTCGCCAAGAACGAACGTCAGCCGCTGGATCTGGACCTGCCAGAGCGTAAGATTATTCTGTCAGATGAAGGCAAGGTTTTGTCGGTTGATTATTACGACCGTTTTGACGCGCATAAGGTGATTGAGGAATGCATGATCCTCGCCAATGTTGCCGCCGCCGAAGAGTTGATAAAGCTGAAAACGCCGTTGTTGTTCCGGGTGCATGAAGAACCCAGCCCCGAAAAGCTGCAAGCGCTGCGTGAGGTGGCGGAAGCATCGGGCTTTACGCTGGCCAAGGGGCAGGTGCTGAAAACCGCGCATTTGAACAAGCTGCTCTCGCAGGCCCAAGGCACCGAGTTTGATGAGCTGATGAACATCACGACCCTGCGGTCGATGACCCAAGCCTATTATAACCCGCAGAATTTTGGCCATTTCGGGCTGGCGTTGCGCAATTATGCCCATTTTACCTCGCCCATCCGGCGCTATTCGGACCTGATTGTCCATCGCGCGTTGATCGCCGGGCATCGTTGGGGCGATGATGGCCTGAACCAGCAGGATATTGAGGAACTGGCGGATACGGCCAAGCAAATATCCGACACTGAACGGCGGTCTATGATTGCCGAGCGCGATACAACTGACCGCTATTTGGCGGCCTATTTGTCGGATCGGGTGGGGGCTACGTTTAAGGGCCGGGTTTCGGGCGTTCAACGCTTTGGCCTGTTTGTAAAGCTGGACGACAGCGGGGCCGATGGGCTGATCCCGATCCGGTCTGTCGGGCGGGAGTTTTTCCATTTTGACCCCGATACCCAGACCTTGATGGGGGCCGATACCGGGTTGACCATTGGCATCGGCCAGCGCGTGACCGTGCGCCTTACCGAGGCTGTGCCGGTGACCGGCGGGTTGATCTTGGAGCTGCTGGAGATTGAGGACCGCGCGCTTCCACGCGGGAATGCGCCGCGTGGCCGGGGTGGCCCGCGCAAGCCCGGCAAGGCGGCGGCCAAAGCCAAAGCAATCAAGCGCAAAGTGGTGCGGCAGCGCAAATAACCGCGCATGATTTGCCCTGCGCGCCCTTTGCGTTGCCAATCGGATTGGCGGCGTTAAACTGCTGGCAAAACATAGGGTGGGCGGCAGGATGCGGATAGGTTTGGCAGGGGTTTTGTGGTGTGTGCTGGTGGGCATGTCGCTGGCCAATACAACAGCAGAAGTAGGGCAAAAAGAGGCTGGCATGGTGGCGCATGGCGATACGCAAGGGCTGCAAACCTGGCTGGCCGCGTTTCGGGCGCGGGCGGCGGCTGCGGGCATTTCGGATAAGGTTATGGACGCGGCTTTGACCGGGCTGTCCTATGATCCGGACGTTATTCGCCGCGACCGCAACCAGTCGGAATTTACCAAAACCATTTGGGATTATCTGGACACCGCTGCATCGGATGAGCGGGTGGCCAATGGCGCCGCGGCCCTGCGCAAACACGCAGCGACCTTGCAAAAGATTGAGGATCGTTACGGCGTTGACAAAGAGGTCGTCGCGGCGATTTGGGGTTTGGAAAGCGCTTATGGCACGTTTCGCGG
>CBDTUV010000138.1:0-7719 GCA_965363575.1 uncultured Pseudorhodobacter sp.
GTTCTTCGGCGGCGATGCGGCCACGGGCGAACCATGTGTTCCACAGCGTCTCGCCCGCTTGGTTTTCTGGCACCATCATCAGGTTTTCGCGCACGGTCATTGATCCAAACTCATGCGCAATCTGAAAGGTGCGCAGCAGGCCCCTGTGGAACAATTCATGCGGCGGCAGGCCGGTGATATCCTCACCCGCCATTTTCACCCGGCCCGAGGTGGGCGGCAGGCGGCCTGCGATCACGTTGAACAGCGTGGTTTTGCCCGCGCCATTTGGCCCGATCAATCCAGTGATCGACCCCGACTCAATCGTCAGCGATGCGCCGTCCACGGCGTGAAAGCCGCCAAAATGTTTGTGCAGATTTTCGACAACGATCATCGGCAATTTCCTTCCCCGGGGCGGCGTTCCAATACGTCTTTGACCCGACAGAGCCCTTTAGTGACCAAACGGCCCGAAGTTTCCTCCGGGCCGTTCATGTTGATGTCCTGCAAGGATTAGCGGAACTTGTCCGTTACGAAAGCGCCGTCCTTGACGGTGTATTCGCGGTAGTTGCCAGCAGATTCGCCGTTGCCAACCAGTTCCACAGCCGTCGCACCCACATAGTCGATGTCGGTGCCTGCCGCGATCAGTTCCAACGCGCGGCCAAGTTCGCCTGCGTTGATCTTTTCGCCCGGAGCGTTGGCGATATCCATCACCTTGGTGGTCCAGTCTTTGGAATTGGTCGATTTGGCCGCTTGCATGGCCAGCATGATCAGCGCCGCAGCATCATAGCTTTCGCCAGTAAAGGACGAAGACGGGTCAAAGCCCGCAGCGGTGCCCATTTCAGCGAATTTCGCCGCACCTTCGGAATCGGTGCCGGGGACTGTGCCATAGGTGCCGGTCAACCCATCACCGATTGCGGCAATCAGGCTTTCGCCATACATGCCATCGGGCAGGAAGAACGTATCAAACGCACCGGTATCAAGCGATGCTTGGATGATGCCTTTGCCGCCTTGGTCAACGTAACCGGCCACAACCAGAACGTCACCACCAGCCGAGGCGAGCGTTGCCACTTCGGCGGAATAGTCGGCCTTGCCGTCTTCATGCGCGGTGTTGACTGTGACCGAACCGCCCTTGGCTTCAAATGCCGCGGCGATGCTGTCGGACAAACCCTTGCCATAGTCGTTGTTGGTATAGGAAATCGCGATGGATTTCGCGCCACGCTCGGTCAGGATGTCAGCGATAACTTCGCCCTGACGTGCATCGGATGGGGCTGTACGGAAGAACAGACCGTCATCTTCAGCCGAGGACAGGCCCGGAGAGGTTGCGGAAGGCGAGATCATGCCCATGCCGTTTGGACGGGCAACGTTTTGCAGGATGGAACCGGTAACACCGGAACAGTCGGCGCCCATGATCCCGTTTACGCCTGCAACGGTGATCAAACGCTCAGCCGCTGCTGCTGCTGCGGTGGCGTCGATACAAGTGCTGTCCGCGCGTTCTGAGGTGACGGTGCCGCCATCCATGAACTTGCCCGAATCATTCACCTCTTTGATCGCAACTTCAGCCGAGGCTGCCATAGAGGGCGTGATCGATTCCAGCGGCCCGGTAAAGCCCAGAATGATTCCGATTTTTGCGTCTTCGGCATGCGCAGAACCGGCCATAAGCGCGATTGCCGCAGTGGCCATCATAAGTTTTTTCATTGTTATCTCCCTAAGTGGATCTAAATCCTAGCCAGAGCCTAGTCGCAGTGTTTGAAAAAGAAAAGGAGAGAAAACATGTCTTTCGGTGCGTTATTTCGGCGTAAATCGCAACGGTGTGCAATTTGGCAACCGGGCGTTGTGCTGGGCTTGGGGATGTTGATCTGGGTGACGCTAGGGCAAGCAGTGCAAGCGCAGTCCTTGCAAATCACCCCCGTGGCCACCGGACTAGACGAGCCTTGGGCCATCGGCTTTTTGCCTGACGGTCAGGTGCTGGTGACGGAAAGGGACGGGCGGCTTTTGCGCTTGCCAGCGGGGGGTGGTGGTGCGGCGGTGCCAGTGGCGGGTGTGCCAAAGGTCGCAGCCAACGGGCAGGGCGGATTGCTGGATGTGATGGTACCACGTGATTTCGCCAGCACCCGCAAGGTCTGGCTGTCCTATGCTGCCCCCGTGGCGGGTGGGGCAGGGACGGCGGCAGGGTTTGGGCGATTGTCGATGGATGGCACGCAGCTGCAAGATTTTAGCGCTGTCATGACACCTGTGGGCCGGTCCGGTGGCCGCCATTTCGGCGCGCGGCTGGTCGAGGCGCGCGATGGCACGGTGTTTTTGACCACGGGCGATCGGGGCGACGGTAATCTGGCCCAAGCGCTTGACGGCCCTGAAGGCAAGGTGTTGCGGTTCAGCGCCGACGGCGCCCCCCTGACAGCCGATGCCTTTGCGGGCCAAGATGTGTTTCCCGGCCTTTACAGCTATGGCCACCGCAATATTCAGGGCGCTGCCTTGGACGCCGATGGTCGCCTGCTGACCGCCGAACACGGCGCGCGCGGCGGGGATGAGGTGAACGCGCCAGAACCGGGGCGCAACTATGGCTGGCCCATCATCACCTATGGCCGCGATTATTCGGGGTTGAAGATTGGCGAAGGCACGGCCAAAGCGGGGATGGAGCAGCCCTTGTTTTACTGGGATCCGTCTATCGCGCCATCGGGCCTGATGGTTTACGCAGGCGCGCTGTTTGCCGATTGGCAAGGCCAAGTGTTTACCGGCAGCCTGAATTCCGATCTGATAGCACGGCTGGACCCAAGCCGCGGCTTTGCCGAGGCGCGGATTGCCACGGATGAAACCACCCGTGTGCGTGACATTCGCCAAGCCCCCGATGGGTCGATCTGGTTTTTATCGGTGTATGACGGGGCGATTTACCGGATAGCGCCCGGAAGCTGAGGCCTTAAATCGACAAGCGCAGCGGCCCGCCGCCCGGTGCCCCGCCTTGGGTACCGCGCTCGCGGTACGGCGTGGTGGAATAATGCGCGCGGTAGCATTTGGAGAAATGCGACGGCGACGCAAAGCCACAGGCCAGCGCCACGTTGATCACCGACATATCGGTTTGCATCAACAGGTTGCGCGCCTTGGACAGGCGCAGCTCCATATAATACCGCTTGGGCGACCGGTTAAGATAGCGGCGAAACAACCGTTCCAATTGACGCGTCGACATGCCGACATCATCGGCCAGATCTGCAGGGCTGATCGGTTCTTCGATCGCGTTTTCCATCATCTGGATGACTTGGCTTAATTTCGGATGGCGTACGCCGATGCGGGTGGGGATAGACAGGCGCTGCGTATCTTGGTCGGTGCGGATGGTCGAATAGATCAACTGGTCGGCCACCGTATTGGCCACGCTATCGCCATGATCGGTTGAGATAATTTTGAGCATCATATCCAGCGATGCCGTACCGCCGGCCGTGGACATCCGGTTGCCATCAATCACAAAAATGGACCGGGTCAGCTTGACCTGCTCAAACTCCTCCAAGAACCCGTCTTGGTTTTCCCAATGGATCGTCGCCTTTTTCCCGTCAAGCAACCCCGCCTTGGCCAAAGCATAGGCGCCCGTACAAAGGCCACCAATCGCAACCCCGCGCCGCGCCTCACGCCGCAGCCAGTTCAAAATGCCCTTGGTCGTGGCCTTTTGCACATCAATGCCGCCACAGACCAAAACCGTATCCTCACGGTCAATTTCAGACAGGCCGATATCCAGCGTAAAGGCGGCACCGTTGGAACAATGGACCATACCGTCCCCTTCGCCGGCCAGCACCCAACGGTACACCGGCGCGCCGATCACCCGATTGGCAATGCGCAACGGTTCAATCGCGCTGGCAAAAGACAGCATCGTGAACTTGTCCAACAGCAAAAACACAAAGCGTTTTGGGGCGAGGTCTTTGCTGACATGGGTAGCTTTTTGCGGCGCGAGGGACATTCTGGACTTTCAAAAAACAAGCGTTCCTACCGAAACAGGAATTTCCGTCCCCGGCAAGGGGGCGCATGTGGCTTTCGGCCTTTGCTTTTGGTGCAACATTGCCTATACCCCGTGCCGATACCGCTAACGCGCGCGGCGATTGATGCCTCATTTGGGGATCAAACGCAAAGGGCAAAGTGGCCAAAGATGGGCATATCTTGGTGTGCCGCGCGATCTGTTTTGGATTGTTCGGTCCACCGCTTTAACTTTTCGGAGAAGACCGATGACGCAGGCTTGGAAAAAATCTGATTGGCGCAACAAACCTCGGGTACAAATGCCCGATTATTTGGATGCAAAGGCTTTGGGCGCGGTCGAGACCCAGCTTGCGAAATACCCACCCTTGGTGTTTGCGGGTGAGGCGCGGCGCTTGAAAAAGCAGCTGGGGCTGGCGTCTGAGGGTAAGGCGTTCTTGTTGCAAGGCGGCGATTGCGCCGAAAGCTTTGCCGAATTTTCCGCCGATAATATCCGCGACACCTTGCGGGTTATGCTGCAAATGGCCGTGGTGCTGACATACGGTGCCAAAGTGCCGGTGGTCAAAGTAGGCCGGATGGCAGGGCAATTTGCCAAGCCACGCTCGGCCCCGACCGAGATGATCAATGGCGAAGAATTTGCCAGCTACCGCGGTGATATCATCAACGGGTTTGAGCCCACGCAAGCCAGCCGCACGCCCGATCCGGCGCGGATGTTGCAAGCCTATACCCAAGCGGCGGCCAGCCTGAACCTGCTGCGCGCGTTCTCCACAGGTGGTTTTGCCGATATTCACCGGGTCCATTCCTGGACCTTGGGCTTTGCTGAACATGACAAGGCCGAACGCTACCGCGAGCTGTCAAACCGCATTTCCGACGCGCTGGACTTTATGGCGGCCGCAGGCGTGGACAGTTCCACCGCGTATCAATTGTCGCAGGTGGATTTCTACACCAGCCATGAGGCGCTGCTTTTGGAATATGAAGAGGCGCTGTGCCGGGTGGACAGTATTTCCGGCCAGCCGGTCGCAGGGTCGGGGCATATGATCTGGATTGGTGATCGCACACGCCAGCCGGACGGCGCGCATGTGGAATTTGCGCGCGGCGTGTTGAACCCGATTGGGTTGAAATGCGGCCCGTCGACCACGGCAGATGACCTGAAGGTATTGATGGCCAAACTGAACCCCGAAAACGAGGCGGGGCGCTTGACCCTGATCGCGCGGTTTGGGGCGGGCAAAGTGGGCGACAATCTGCCGCGCCTGATCAAAGCGGTGCAAGAAGAAGGCGCCAAGGTCCTGTGGTCATGCGATCCGATGCACGGGAACACGATCAAAGCCGCGAGCGGTTACAAAACCCGGCCCTTTGATTCGGTGCTGCGCGAGGTGCGAGAGTTTTTCGCCCTTCACCAAGCCGAAGGCACGATCCCCGGCGGAGTGCATTTTGAAATGACCGGCAAGGATGTGACGGAATGCACAGGTGGTCTGCGCGATGTGACGGATGAGAATTTGTCAGACCGCTATCACACCGCTTGCGACCCACGGCTGAACGCCAGCCAATCGCTGGAACTGGCATTTTTGGTGGCCGAAGAGCTGTCCAAAACCCGCAACGCCGAGCGTCGCGCGGTCATGTAAAACCGGCCAAGGCTGGCATAAGAAAAGGGCGCCGCTTTGGCGCCCTTTTTGCTGTGCTAAAACGCGTGGGCGGGTCTATTTGACCACGCGCAAAAAGGGTTTGACCTTTGGGCCCGCCTCAAACTCTGCTGCATCCTCGGCAAAGACCGGCTGTTCGGTTTTGGCCACCATCTGCGGCGCAAATTCGGTGCGCGGGGTAAAGGGCGCGATGGGCGCTAGCGGTGACAAGGTGCAGCCTGCAATATCAAACCGGCGCGGGCTGCGGCCAATGCTGCCCTTCAGGTTGATGCAGCCCAAAGCCATCGTGACCTGCCCCGCACCATCGCGCAATGGCAGGATCATCAGCCGTGCAGTCAGGGCAGGGCGGCCCAACCCGGCGGCGGCCAGCACATCCAAGGTCATCATGGCCGGCCCAGCAAAAACCTGCTCCAGCTTTTTGGTCAGTTCGGCGCGCGATGTCGGCATGAAAATAGCCGAGATCGGCATGGCGCGCACCTCAATCCCCATGACATCGGAAAAATCCATGCCCGCGATCCGAAACCGCGCCACGCCGGGGGCCACACGTTCAATCAAGAACGTGCTGGACAGCACTTGTTCAATCCCGCGCGGGTTAATCTGCGACCGCTGCGGGATCACATTATCGTCGCGCAAGCCTTCCCAATAGGCGCGGACCTGCACCAATGGGTCAATACGACCACCGGGGCGACCATAGGCGGCATCATGTGTTTCATCTCGGTTCATCGTCATCACCTTTAACCGTTTGCGACCAACGCCATACCATCCGCTCCCCTTGCTGGGCCACACGCACCAAATCAGAGCATCCCTCGTGATCCGGCATCTCTTGTTGTGGTTAACGATAGCGCAAGACGTATTACTCAACTCTTAATTTACACGAAACCCGCTGCTTTTGGTGAATAAACTGTGTAAATGGTAAATACTCGTATGATAGGGCAGAGACGGCCCTAAAACCTGCGGCGCAACCTGCCCCAAACCCTGAAAAAAGCGGAGCTTTTGATGACCCATTCCATGACCGGATTTGCAACCAGACGCGGGGCGCTGGGACCACATGTGTGGGTCTGGGATCTGCGATCGGTCAATGGCAAGGGACTGGATTTGCGCTTGCGGGTGCCCGATTGGATTGACGGCTTGGAAATGGGTCTGCGCGGGGTTTTGGGCAAAAGCCTGAGCCGGGGCAATGTGGCCCTGACCCTGAAGGTCAGCCGCGAGGCGGGGGGTGAGCAGGCCATGCGGTTGAACCATGACGCGTTGCGGTCGGCGCTGGCGATGCTGGCAGCGCTAGAGGCCGAGGCCATGTCGATGGGCGTGACGCTGGCGCAGGCCAGTCAGGCCGATATATTATGCCTGCGCGGGGTGATGGACCAAGGCGGCGACGATCTGGATACCGCACCGCTGCTCGCCGCTTTGATGGCGGAATTTCCACAGGTTGTTGCGGATTTGGTCGCCATGCGGGTAGAGGAGGGGGCTGCGTTAAGGGCCGTTATTCTTGACCAATTGGCGCAGATTGACACGCTGGTGGCCCAAGCCGCGACAGAGGCTGCCGCGCGCCGCGAAACGGTGGCCGAGACGTTGCAAACCCAAGTCGCCAAGCTGATGCAAGCGGATGGCAGTTTGGATAATAAGCGGTTGGAACAAGAACTGGCGCTGCTGGCCGTCAAGGCCGATGTTACCGAAGAATTGGACCGCCTGCGCGCCCATGTGGGCGCCGCGCGCGCGCTGATAGGGGCGGGTGACCCCGTGGGCCGCAAGCTCGATTTCTTGATGCAAGAATTTATGCGCGAGGCGAATACCCTGTGTTCCAAGGCCCAGGCCATTGCGCTGACACGGGTTGGGCTTGACCTGAAAACCGTGATAGATCAGATGCGCGAACAGGTTCAAAACGTGGAATGAAGATGCCAACACCCAATACACGCCGCGGGCTTTTGCTGATATTGTCGTCGCCCTCGGGTGCCGGCAAATCGACCTTGGCCAAGATGCTGATGGCTTGGGATCCAACCCTGCGGTTTTCGGTGTCGGCCACCACCCGCGCCCCAAGACCGGGCGAGGTGGACGGGCGCGACTATTATTTCCGCAGCCAAGCCGCGTTCAAAGCGATGATCGCAGCCGGTGAAATGCTGGAACATGCCGAGGTGTTTAACAATTTCTACGGCTC
>CBDTUV010000139.1:0-7714 GCA_965363575.1 uncultured Pseudorhodobacter sp.
AAGATCCCACACCCGAAGATCCCACAAAGGTGCCGTATGAAAAAGATTGCTCTCCCCGAACGGCCCCATTGGCGCGACCACGCCCAAGAGGTGGGCTTTACCTTTGCCGATATGCACGGCGAACCCTATTGGGATGAAACCTCGGCCTACTCTTTCTCGCTTGCGCAGATTGAGGAGGATATTGAAGACCCTTCGACCGAACTTCATGCCATGTGCCGTGAGGCCGCCGCCCATATCACCGCCAGTGAAGAGTTGATGGACCGCCTCGCCATCCCCCAAACCCACCGCGACCTCGTGGCGCAAAGCTGGCGCAAGGGCGAACCCGAAATCTATGGCCGCTTTGACCTCGCCTATGACGGCACAGGCCCGGCCAAGCTGCTGGAATACAACGCAGATACCCCGACATCCCTCTATGAAACCGCGTCTTTTCAATGGCAATGGCTAGAGGATCAGATGGCGGCAGGCGTAATCGCCCCCGACAGCGATCAGTTCAACGGCCTGCACGAAGCGCTCGTCGCCCGTTTTGCCGCCCTCTTTGCCCCCGAAACCGACCTCCACTTTACCGCCGCCGCCAACACCCCCGAAGATTACGCAACGGTTGAGGCGATGGCTTGGGCCGCGCGCGAAGCAGGCCTCGGCGCGCATTACTGCGATCTGGAAAAGCTGGCGGTCAGTGATGAAGGCCAGTTCTTGGATGACCAAGACCGCGTCATCGGCACCCTGTTCAAACTCTACCCTTGGGAAGACCTGCTGCGCGACGATTACGCCGCCCATATCGCCCCTTCGGGTTGCCTGTTTCTGGAACCGGCATGGAAAGCGGTCTTGTCCAACAAAGGGCTGCTGCCCGTGCTGTGGCAAATGTTTGAGGGCCACCCAAACCTGCTGCCCGCCTTCTTTGAGGCCGATATCAAAGACGCGATCAATGGCCACGGCCCCGCCGCCCCGCATGTGGCGCAGGCCTTTGACCGCGCGGCGGCCCAGCTAACGGCGGGCCATGTCACAAAACCGATTCTCTCTCGTGAAGGCGCGTCGATCACCATCCACAAACATGGCCAAGTGATTGAATCATCACAAAACACCGCCTATTCCGAACACCCCCGCATCCTCCAGGCCTACACCCCCTTGCCGCAACATGACGGCTTTCGCCCGGTGATCGGCGCTTGGATTGTGGGGCAAACCTGTGCCGGCATGGGCGTGCGTGAGGATCGCTCGCGCATCACCCAAGACCTCTCGCGCTTTAAGCCGCATTTTATTACGCCGTAAAACGCGCTAGATACCCCTGAATCAGACCACAAAGGAAAGGCCCGCCATGATCAAACGCTCCAGAACTGTCGCCATAACGATCCTTGGTGCCGCCGCTTTCACCCTTGCCGGCTGCCAAGAAGAACAGGTCGACGCCGCCGCCTTTCCCGATCTGCAAAGCTGCACCAATGCGGCCCAGGACGGCGGCGTCTTTACCGCCCAAGACTGTGATGCCGCCTTTGCCGAAGCCGCCGCTTTGCATGTTGAGGCAGCCCCGCGGTATGACAGCATCGCCGTGTGCGAAGAACAGCACGGCCAAGGTGCCTGCGGGACTGAGGCGGCAGCGACCACCGGTGGGTCCGGCAGTATTTTCATGCCGCTGATGATGGGCTATCTGATCGGCAATATGATGGCCGGGCGGGGCGGTGCCGCCGCCAGCCAGCCGCTGTATAAAACCGCCAATGGCAAATATACCAATGCCGCCGGGTCCAGCACGTTCTCCAACAATTCCGGCTCGGCAAAACTGGGCACCTCGCAATTTGCGCGCCCTGCGGCAACTGTTGGCAAGCCGCCAATGTCGCGCGCCAGCGCCATGTCGCGCGGCGGCTTTGGCAATGCAGGCGCTGGGCGCACCGGGAAGGGCGGTTAAGGCGCGCGCTGCGCTACCCTCTTGAAAAATCGCGCGTTTTGGATATATATTAAGGGATAAGCCATAAAGTGGCCGCCATCCCGGCAGGCCCGGCACAACAGGCAGCGAAAATTATCTCATGTCCAAGACACCCTCCATCCCCCCCGAACTAGAGCCCGAACTAGAGCCCGAACTAGAACCCGACTCCGTTCCTGAACTGGCATCCGAACCGGAACCCCAAGACCTGCACAACCAATTCGGTGCTTTGTGCTGGCGCGCGGGCAAATTAGGGGCAGAGGTATTGCTGATCTCCAGCCGCGAAACCGGGCGCTGGGTCATCCCCAAAGGCTGGCCCATGAAAGGCCGCACAGGGGCCGAGGCCGCCGAGATTGAAGCATGGGAAGAAGCCGGCGTCAAAGGCCAGATCGCGCCTGCGAAACTGGGCCATTTCACCTATGATAAAATCTTGAAGCGCGACACGAAAAAGCAAAGCGCGAAACCCTGCATCGTCGATGTGTTCCCGCTAGAGGTGACAAACCTCGCCCCCGATTTCCCGGAACAACGCCAGCGCCGCCGCAAATGGTTCGCGCCCCAAGACGCCGCGCGCAAAGTGGCCGAGGCGGGGCTAAAATCGTTGCTGACTGCGTTTAATCCGCCGGTGGCAACAGTTGCCAACGCTGCGGGGGATCAGGGCAAACGCCGCCCGCAACCCAAAGCGCCCAAGCCGCAAAAACCCTGACGCAAGGCTCTTGTGCCTTGCGATAATTAGCTTAGGTAACAAATACGTTGGGTCGGGGATCACCCCTGAACCGCGCGCGCACCCCGCAATAAGGCCAAATATGATCCGCTATTCGCTCAAATGCGCCAAGGAACACAGCTTTGACAGCTGGTTCCAATCGGCCGCCGCCTTTGATGCGCTGGCAAGTGCGGGCCATGTGACCTGCCCCAGTTGCGGATCTGCACAAATCGTCAAAACCCTGATGGCCCCCGCCGTTACCCCCGCTCGTAAATCCAAGGCAGCGGTGCTGGATGGCAGCGCCACGGCGTCCAGCCTTGGCAAAGTGGACAGCCAAAAACCGACCCTCACCAACCCCCTCTCGACCCCGTCAAACCCGCAAGAACAAGCGCTCAAAGCCTTGCGTGCCGAGGTTGAGGCGAATTCCGACTACGTCGGAAAATCCTTTGCCGCCGAGGCCCGAAAAATGCACGAAGGCACCGCCCCCCCGCGCGCCATCTACGGCGAGGCCCGTCTGGAAGAGGCTAAAAAGCTGGTCGAAGACGGCGTGCCAGTAATGCCTTTGCCGTTTTTGCCGCCCAGAAAGCTGAATTAAGGCGCAAGCCTGAAGTGTTTGGTCCGCCTACGGCTATGGCGCATCAAACCTAAGGTAGGTTCCATCGCCCAGTACAATCCGGTGCATGCCAATATCCCAAGGCATCGGAAAAATCGTGTCTATTGCAGCAAAGCCTTGGCCCACGCCGATCCGCAGCGCCTTCGGCAGCAAAGCCAGCGTGCGGTCATAGTATCCGCCGCCATTGCCCAGCCGAAACCCTTGTTTGTCGCCGCCCAGCAGCGGCACAATAACAATATCGGGCGTCACAACCTCAACCACCTCTGGCACCGGAATATCCCAAAAGCCACGCGTCATTTTATGCGCAGGTGTCCAACGATGAAACGCAACCGGATGCTGCTTTTGCGTGACCACTGGCAGGCCCACGGTGGCACCGCGCGCCACACAGTCTGTCAGCCATGGGCGCAGATTGACCTCGCCTTTGATTGGCCAATAACCGCCAATGGTTTTGCCCGAAATGTCGCCCAGAATGGTCGTCAACTGCGTGCTGATCCGCTCCGTCGCCTCTGCGCGCTGGGCAGACGTCATTGTCTTGCGCAAAGCATAAAGCCGCGCACGTTCCGCGCGCCGAAACACCGCCACATCGGCCCAGGTTTGGCGGTCAATCACATGCCCCGCCACGATCAAATGGGCAAAACAAGGCGGGTCGCCGGGGGCTTCGTCATCCGTCATCTCGACCTCTCCTTGCACGTCATAAGGTGTGCGAACACACCTGCGTAAGTATTAAGATTTGGTAAAGAAAATTACTAATATATATTAGAATCAATAGGTTATAGAATCGTCCGCGCGCGATTCTTCAGCCAGATTTCACACTCGCCGTCACATAATTGACTGATAGATCCCGATCAGACAACGACCAATCCCAACGAACCGGATTGAATACCATTCCCTTGCGATCCACCGGCCTTAAACCTGCCTTTTCAATCATCGCATATAGCTCGTCCGGGGTGATAAATTTGGCCCAATCATGCGTGCCTTTTGGCAGCCACCGCATCACCCATTCCGCCCCGATAATCCCCATGACAAAGCTTTTGGAGTTCCTGTTCAGGGTCGAGCAAATCATCAGCCCTCCGGGTTTCAAAAGCCCCTGACAGGCAGTCAGAAACTCTTGTGGGTCGGCCACATGCTCGACCACTTCCATATTCAGAACCACATCGAAAACCTCACCATCCCGCGCCAAATCTTCGGCCGCGCAATGCCGGTAATCAATTTCCAGCCCCATCTGTTCGGCATGAAGTTTCGCGACCGGAATATTCCGCGCCGCCGCATCCGCCCCCACCACCTCGGCCCCCAAACGGGCCATCGGTTCCGAAAGCAACCCGCCACCACAGCCAATATCCAAAAGACGCAGCCCTTTGAACGGCAAGGGCGCGGTCAAATCCCGGTCAAATTCCGCTGCGATCTGGGTCGTGATATACTCCAATCGGCAGGGGTTGAGCATGTGAAGCGGCTTGAATTTTCCAGTCGGGTCCCACCACTCTGCTGCCATCGCTTCAAATTTCGCGACTTCAGCGGGGTCAATCGTGTTCAAAGTCATCGGTCACTCCTTGCAGTTTCTTGCCGGGACGGGCAGGCTTGGCTGACTATATAGGGCAAACATGGACCATAGATCAGGCCAAAAGAGCGCAGCTCAGTATTTATACCCCCCACTGGACCCGTTCGATCAAAAAATGATGGACGTGGGCGGCGGGCACAGAATTTATGTAGAACAATGTGGCCGCCCTGATGGGGTGCCAGTTTTGGTGGTTCATGGTGGGCCGGGGGGTGGGTGCAGCCCGGCGATGCGACGCTATTTTGACCCCTCCATTTATCGGATCATTTTGTTTGACCAAAGAGGCTGTGGGCGGTCACGGCCCCATGCCAGCGTTGAACAAAACACGACCTGGCATTTGGTTGCCGATATGGAGGCGATCCGGGCCGCGTTGGGCCTTGATAAGGTTATCCTGTTTGGCGGCAGTTGGGGCGCGACTTTGGCGCTGATCTACGCGATCACCCACCCCGAAAATACGGCCCATCTGATCCTGCGAGGGGTCTTTACGATGACCCGAGCCGAGCTGGATTGGTTTTACGGGGGCGGGGCGGGGCGGTTCTTTCCGGATCTTTGGGAGCGGGTTGTTTCGGCCCTGCCAGAGGCCGAGCAGGAGGATGTTATCGCAGCCTATCATCGCCGCCTGTTTTCCGGGAATCTGGTCGAAGAAATGCGGTTCGCGCGGCTTTGGGCCAACTGGGAAAACGCGCTTGCGACCATCGATTCCAGCTTGATTGGGGGTGACGGGCCGTCTGATTATGCCCGCGCTTTTTCGCGGCTGGAAAACCACTATTTCGTCAATCTGGGCTTTTTGGAAGAAGACCGCTGGATCATGAATAATCGCCATCGGATTGAAGGGATCGAGGCCGATATTATTCAAGGTCGGTTTGATATGGTTTGCCCCCCGAAGGCAGCCTTTGAATTGGCGGCAGGGTGGGAAAAAGCCCGGTTGAATATGATTCCGATGGCGGGGCATGCCTTGTCTGAACCGAGGATTTCGGCGGCTTTGGTTGAGGTGATGGACAGGCTGCGAACGCGGTAGGAATCGCGCGCGGACGTTTTTGTAAGTCATTGATATTAAATGATATTGCTGTTTTTCTTAACCAATTTTTAACGCGCACACGCAGCAAATTTGCCTGAGGCGGAGCATGTTCGCCCTGTATACGGCGCGCAGATTGCAGACCCACCAACCCCGCCTCAAAGATAGCGCCTTACATGTGGGGGCTTTGTCCTCTACTGGAGCCAATGGCCTGCCTAAACCTGCGCCGTCTTTTCAGCACTCCAATAAGGCCAGCCCCATGCGCATGTCGATTTCTGTGGATATTGAATACCAGATTTACGCCGATCAGGCGGTTTTGTTGACGATTGAGGCGGCGCAAACTGAGGGACAGCGCGTTTTGGACAGCGCCTTTGCCGTCGAAAACGCAACATTGCACCGGATGCCCGGCGAGGGCGGAGTGGGAGAGCGGGTTTGGGCCTTTGCAACGGATCAGCGCTTTATTGTGCGCTACCGGGCGATGGTCGAGGTGGACCGGGCAGAGGTTGATCTGAACAGCCTTGCGGCAGACCCTATGCATGCGCTGCCGCCCGAGGTTTTGACCTATTTGCGCCCGTCACGTTATTGCCAATCGGATCTGTTTACCGAGTTTGTGGCGGATCAGTTTGGCAATCTGGAAGGCGGTGCAAAGGTGGCCGCGATTCTGGATTGGATTGCGAATGCGATTGCCTATGTTTCCGGCAGCTCTTCGTCCACCACAACGGCGATTGAGACGTTCAATGCGGGCCAAGGGGTGTGCCGCGATTTTGCGCATTTGCTGTGTAGCCTTGCGCGGGCGGCAAATATCCCGGCGCGCTATGTGGCCGTCTATGGCGCCGATGTCAGCCCACCGGATTTTCATGCGGTCGTGCAGGTTTGGCTGTCGGGCGCGTGGCACTTGGTTGATGCAACGCGGATGAGTTGTGCCACCGGGTTGGTGATTATCGGATCTGGCCGGGATGCGGGGGATGTGGCGTTCATGGAGGCAGTGCAGGCCGTGCAACCTGTCAGCGTGGATGTGCGCGTTTCGCGGGTCTGACACACGGTTCGGCCAATAAAAAACCGACGCAAGGTTGCCCCAGCGCCGATCATTTAAAACACACATTCGGGGGTCGCCCCGGTGGTCTTGCGGATATCCTACTTCACGAAGATCCAACCATCCGGGACGATATGTTTTATTAGAAGCCGTAAACCAAGGATACACCCAACTTGTTGTCGGTCTTGATTGCGCGGCTGTCGTTATACTCGGACAAATAGCTGACACGGGTTGAAAACGCGTCGGTCATTTTGAAGTTCAGGCCCAGCTCGTTGTTGACGCGCAGTGCCGATTTTGTGTTCAGAATATCGGTGTCATTGGTCACGAAGAAGTTCTCATTGACGCTGTAGAAGAAGCGCGACGAAAGGATGCCACCTACTTCGGATGTGGAAGCGTCGAGGTAGTTGTTGGTGTAGGATTTACCAACACCGGCCTGCACACGCCATGTCATCTGCTCAGAGTTCACAACGCGGTAGCCCGGACCAAAGCCCAAGAACGCATCTTTTTTGTAGTTGGTGTTCAAAACGCCATCGACGATTTCACCAGCCAGACCATCGGTCTGGATACGGGCCAGAGCAAAGACATAAAACTTGTCGTTAAGGTAGTAGTTTGCATCGTAAACCATGAAGATATCTTCACTTGTCGAATTGCCCGCCGCTTCTTGGAAGTCGATGGCAACGCCAAGGGTCTGCACCAGTGGGCCGGATGCATAGCGCAAACGGGTGCCGATGGTCAGGTCTTGGTTGTCGGTGTTACCGGATTCACCGGAATAGGCCAGCGACGCCGAACCGGACAGGCCGGGGCGGAACTCTGGGTTACCAAAGCGCGATGCATCGCTGGAGCGCGCCATATCTTTGGCAACATCACGATCGATATCATCCAGTGTATCGTTCAG